>NZ_AUTP01000128.1:52275-63300 GCF_000498075.1 Pseudoalteromonas sp. TAB23 | reverse complement strand
TCTCGGCAATTGCTCCTGCATTGCTCTACCTTCTGCATCCATGCAGTCGTAAATGAGAATTTTTTAACACAGGTAGCGACACGTTTAGCCCCGCAAAATGATTAAGTATTATTGCGGATTTGTATTATGTTGATAAATGAAAAATTAGAGCAAAAAAAATAGCGAGAAGTGAGTCTTCTCGCTATTTTTAATCAAATGTAATCTCGACAGTTAAATAACCTTAATGCCGATTGATTTGTAACAACTAAACCTCTATTTATTTAATAGAGTTTTTAGGTAATGCCCTGTATGTGAACGCTCACATTCGGCTACTTCTTCTGGCGTACCTGCAATGAGTATTTCACCACCGCCAGCACCGCCTTCAGGTCCTAAATCGATAACCCAATCTGCTGTTTTAATTACATCGAGGTTGTGCTCAATAACAACAATTGTATTGCCGTGATCGCGCAAGCGATGAAGCACAACAAGCAGCTGTTCAATGTCAGCAAAGTGTAAGCCTGTTGTTGGCTCATCTAATATGTAGAGCGTTTTACCAGTATCACGCTTTGATAGCTCGCGCGCTAATTTTACACGTTGCGCCTCACCACCAGAGAGAGTAGTAGCGGCTTGACCTAAACGCACGTACGACAAACCAACGTCCATCAGCGTTTTAAGCTTACGGGCAATAGCCGGTATTTTATCAAAGTAATCATGAGCGTCTTCAACAGTCATCTCAAGCACTTGGTGTATGTTTTTACCTTTGTATTGTACTTCGAGGGTTTCGCGGTTATAGCGTTTACTCTTACATACATCACACGGTACATACACATCAGGTAAAAAGTGCATTTCAACTTTAATTAAGCCGTCACCTTGGCAAGCTTCACAGCGTCCGCCTTTAACGTTAAAGCTAAAGCGACCTACTTTGTAGCCACGTGAGCGCGCTTCTTGTGTACCTGCAAATAACTCACGAATGCCGGTAAATATACCTGTGTAGGTTGCCGGATTTGAACGCGGAGTACGACCAATCGGGCTTTGATCAATATCGATCACTTTATCAAAATGATCTAAACCGCTAATTGATTTATATGGAGCAGCTTCGGCAGTGGTTGCGCCATTTAGCTCTGTATGAGCAAGTTTAAACAAAGTGTCGTTTATTAGCGTTGATTTACCTGAGCCCGATACACCTGTCACACAGGTCATTAAACCAAATGGGATTTTTAAATCCACATTTTTAAGATTATTACCCGTTGCGCCAAATAGCTCTAGCCATTTGTCGTTTGTTGGGTGACGTTCTTTTGGTATTTCTATTCTACGTACGCCAGATAAAAACTGGCCCGTAACAGACTCTTTGCTTGCTAAAATATCGTCGCGTGTTCCTTGAGCAATAATATGCCCACCATGAACACCCGCGCCTGGGCCAATATCAATAATATGGTCAGCGGCACGAATAGCATCTTCATCGTGCTCTACCACAATAACGGTGTTACCTAAGTCGCGCAAATGGACCAGTGTTTGTAATAAACGGTCGTTATCGCGTTGATGCAGCCCAATAGATGGCTCATCTAGTACGTACATTACACCTACAAGGCCTGCACCAATTTGGCTTGCTAAGCGAATACGCTGAGCTTCACCACCTGATAGTGTGTCGGCGCTGCGCTCAAGTGATAAGTAATTTAGGCCAACGTTAATTAAAAACGATAAACGGTCGCGAATTTCTTTTAATATTTTTTCAGCTATTTGGCCTTTTTGTCCGGTTAGCGTTAACCCTTCAAAAAATTCCATAGCTTCACCAATACTCATGCACGTGATTGCAGGTAAGTTGGTTTTTCCAATAAATACATTTCGAGATTCTTCGCGTAAACGCGAGCCATTACAGCTAGGACATGCTTGGCTTGTTTGGTATTTAGCAAGCTCTTCGCGTACTGAGTTTGACTCGGTCTCGCGGTAGCGGCGATTCATGTTGTTTAACACGCCTTCAAACTCATGATTGCGCGTAATTAAATCGCCACGGTCGTTACGGTAATTAAACGCAATTTTAGTGCTACCAGAGCCATCTAAAATAATTTTTTTCGAGTCGCTGTCTAAATCTTGATAAGGCACATCTAAATCAAAACTATAATGCTCAGCAACGGCTTGTAGCATTTGATAGTAATAAAAGCTGCGTTTATCCCAGCCTTTAATTGCACCGCCAGCAAGGCTTAACTCTGGGTTATGCACTACGCGATTAGGATCGAAATATTGACGTATACCTAAACCATCACAGGTTTGGCACGCACCAGCAGGGTTATTAAACGAAAACAAACGCGGTTCTAGCTCAGTCATTGCATAGCCACAAGTAGGGCAGGCAAAGTTTGCTGAGAATAGAATTTCTTCAGCGCTGCTATCATCCATGTATGCTACATGTGCAACGCCATTAGACATTTCAAGCGCAGTTTCAAACGATTCTGCTAAGCGTTGTTGTAAGCCATCTTTTACTTTAAATCTGTCTACAACAACTTCTATTGTATGTTTTTTATGAAGCTCAAGTGTTGGTGGATCAGATAAGTCACATACTTCACCGTCTATACGGGCGCGAATATAACCTTGGCTTGATAGCTGCTCTAATAACTTAACATGCTCACCTTTACGCTCTTTTACTATTGGCGCAAGCAGCATTAACTTACTGCCTTCAGGCAGTGCCAAAACAGTATCTACCATTTGACTAACGGTTTGCGCAGCAAGTGGTAAATCATGTGTAGGGCATCGTGGTTCGCCAACGCGGGCAAACATAAGTCGTAAATAATCGTAAATTTCGGTAATAGTACCCACAGTTGATCGTGGATTATGAGACGTTGATTTTTGCTCAATAGAAATTGCAGGAGAGAGGCCTTCGATGTGATCTACATCAGGCTTTTCCATAAGCGATAAAAATTGTCTTGCATACGCAGAAAGTGATTCAACATACCGGCGTTGTCCTTCTGCATAAAGTGTATCAAATGCAAGTGATGACTTCCCCGAACCAGATAGACCAGTAATAACTATTAATTTATCACGTGGGATGGTTAGGCTGATGTCTTTTAAATTATGCGTACGGGCGCCTCGGACTTCAATGTTTTCCATGCTATCTCGTTTATTACCAAAATTATTTACTCAGTATCGCATAATACGAAGCAATATTAATCCTTGATCAATGAAAAATCCTTACTTATAGGCGATTAATTATTGCCAAGCTTATGGTAGAATCCCAACCTCAATTTTTCATAGAGTAAGATCACGCAGATAATGACCGCATCTTCACTTAATTCACGAGAAAAACGCGCCGCAGTATCGCTGGCGAGTGTGTTTGCATTTAGAATGCTCGGCTTGTTTATGCTGATGCCTGTATTGGCTATTTATGGACAATCGCTTGAAGGTTTTTCGCCTATTTGGATTGGTTTTGCCATTGGTGCGTATGGTTTAACGCAAGCCGTATTACAAATACCTATGGGTCGATTATCCGATAAGATTGGTCGTAAAAAGGTTATTGTTGGTGGCTTAGTCGTATTTGCTATTGGCTCTGTAGTTGCTGCATTAGCTGACTCTATTCAAATGGTTACCGTAGGCCGTGCTTTACAAGGTATGGGCGCAATAGCCAGTGCACTACTCGCGTTTGCTTCTGATTTAAGCCGCGATGAGCAACGACCAAAAGTAATGGCCGTTATTGGTATGAGCATAGGAATGAGCTTTGCCTTTGCTATGCTACTTGGGCCAATTGTCGCAGCTTCGTGGGGTATTGCGGGTGTATTTTGGTTGACTGCTATTTTAGCTGTTTTTGGTATATTTATAGTGACTATGCTAGTGCCAAATGCGGTAAATAAAGCGCCCAAAGGCGATACATTAGCAAGCTTTAGCGACATTAAAAAACTAATTAAGCACCCTCAGTTAGCACGATTAAATGCAGGTGTATTGCTATTACACTTAACGCTAACCACAATATTTGTCGTACTGCCGAGTCAATTAATTAAAGATGGCTTAGTTGCCGACCATCACTGGTATTTATATATTCCAGTGCTATTTTTAGCATTTTTATTAATGGTACCAATAATGATTGTGGCCATTAAAAAAGAGAAAGAAAAACAAGCATTTATTGGCTCAGTAGCCTTGTTAACTATTAGTATGCTAGCAATGTCGGTATGGGTTAATAGTGTAGTAGGCATTGCTGTGTGTATGCTGCTTTATTTTGTGGCGTTTAACTTTTTAGAAGCCACTATGCCTGCGCTTGTATCGCGAATAGCACCTGCAAGCCAAAAAGGTTCAGCAATGGGTGGCTACTCATCTAGTCAGTTTTTAGGCGCCTTTTTAGGCGGTATGTTAGGTGGTTATGTAGCACAAACTACAACGACGCAAGCTGTGTTTGCGGCAGCGGCACTTGTTGGGTTAATATGGCTTATTATTGCGTGGAAAATGCAAGTCCCACCCAAAAGTAAAGTTATTAGTTTAATGACCAAATTAGATTCTGAAGAGCATGCTCAAACACTTGCTTCTCAGTTAGTTGCTTTACCAGGCGTAATAGAAGCAACTGTGGTTCGCGATGAAAGTCGCAGCTATTTAAAGATTAATGATAAAGAATTTGACCTAGACCAAGCACGTAAAGTAGCTGGTTTAATCTAACATTTATAGGAGATGGTTCCATGGCACGCGGTGTGAACAAAGTAATTTTGGTTGGTAATTTAGGGCAAGATCCTGAAGTTCGTTATATGCCTAACGGCAATGGTGTAGCAAATATTACCTTAGCAACTTCGGATAGCTATAAAGATAAAAACACTGGCCAAATGGTTGATAAAACTGAGTGGCATCGTGTTGTGTTCTTTGGCAAATTAGCTGAAATTGTTGGTGAATATTGTCGTAAAGGTTCACAAATTTATGTTGAAGGTAAGCTTCAAACACGTAAGTGGACCGATCAACAAGGCCAAGAAAAATACACTACAGAAATAGTTGTAGATGGCTTTACTGGTCAAATGCAAATGTTAGGCGCACGTGGTGGCGATCAGCAAAGTGGTGGTTACCAAGGTAATCAGCCGCAAGGTGGTCAACAAGGTGGTGGTTACCAAGGTAATCAGCCGCAAGGTGGTCAACAAAGCGGTGGTTACGGTCAAAATAACCAAGGCCAAGCCGCACAGCAAAGTGGCTATAATCCGCAGCAACAAGCTGCACCAGCAGCACAACCAAAACCGGCTCCAGCACCACAGCAGCAAAGTAATCAATATCAGCCGCAAGGCGGCTTTGCACCACAACAAAATAGTGCACCGCAGCAGCAAGGTGGTTTCGCTCCTAAACCACAAAGTGCTCCGCAAGGTGGTGCATCAAACCCAATGGAACCAACCATTGATTTTGATGACGATATCCCATTTTAAATGATATAAAGTTATTAGTGTAAAGATAATTAGATTCTTTACACTTTTTACTCTAAACCCAGTATTCGTACTGGGTTTTTTATGCGTATTGCGCTGTGATGATAATCCAAAAACTATCAATATAAGACCTCATTAGGCTGTAAAGTGAAATAGTATTGTTGGTAATGTTAAATTGCAGTAAATTTTATCTTGTATTTAATTGATATATATATCGTTAATACTTACCATTAAACTACTTTCCCCTGATTACACAATGAGAAACATGAAAACTAATATCTTATTTTTATTTCTTGTTTTTCAATTCTTGAGCCCTAGTTCACACGCTCAAACTCCTTCAGACGTTACTCATATTTTATTTATAAATTCAACAAATCAAGATATGCCTTGGTATAAAAGTGTTGAGCTTGGACTGCGTACAGAGCTTAAAAAACGTTCTTTTAGTTATGAACTATTTGTCGAAAATATGGATGTAAATCGCTTTGATGAAGTTAATCAAAAGCAGTTAATGAAAGACTACCTCAAACAAAAATATAAAAATAAGCACATCGATATCATCGTTACTCAGTCGCCTTCTGCAGCGACGTTACTATCTCAATTAGACGATTTTTTTATAAATGCTCCACGAATATACTTAGAGCCAGGCGCCCAGTTTAATCTACCAAAAAAGACCAGCGGAGCTGTGATCCAAGCTAAATTAGATTATGCGCAAGCAACAGCAAATGCTGTTAATTTAATGAAACCTAAAAAATTGATCGTAATTTTAGATACAAAAAACGATATTGGTATGAGCTTTCATCGAGGACTATTTTCGGTTATTAACCGTGATTTTTCGTATTTAAATGTAGAAAAGTGGTTTGATCTTCCATTACCAGAATTACTCACCAGAGTAAGAAATGCCCCAGCGGATTCGATTATTTTATTTACCCCCATTTTTAGGCGTTACGATAATAAATCACTTAGTCCTTATCAGCTAGTAGAGCGATTAACTGAAGAAAGTCCGGCGCCAGTGTTTAGCTATTGGGAAGTACTATTAGGCTCAGGTGTTGTTGGTGGGTATGTATTGTCGGGTGAAAAAATAGGTAAACGTATTGCTGACTCAATATTTTTTTATAATTAAAACAAAGCGTTAAATGAAATTAGTGGTGAAGGGCTTAGTACATACTCATATGATTGGCGACAATTAAGTAAGTTTAATATTGCTCCGCAGAGCTTGCCGGAAGAGTCAATTATCTCTTATTACGAGCCAACTTACTTTGAGAAAAATAAAATATTAATTTACAGCGCTACTGTAATTATTTTTATTCTTAGCAGTTTTTTAGTTTTTTAGTTTTTGTTTTGTTTTTAAACCAACGCCGCATTCAACTTTTAAAAGAGCTTGATGAAGAAAAGCAAAGATTAGAGTCGCGCGTTGAAGAGCGCACTGAAGAGCTTTTGCACGCCAAGGAAGAAGCAGAGCATCTGACATCCGCTAAGTCTGAGTTTTTAGCAAATATGAGTCATGAGATTAGAACCCCTATGAGTGGGATTATTGGTTTGACTAATATTTTGCTCGAAAAAGGTTTACCTGGTGAGTATGAGTATTATTTAGATAAAATTAAATACTCCTCAGATCAACTTCTGGTGGTTATTAACGATATTTTAGACTTTTCAAAAATTGAGTCTGGAAACATTAACCTTGAAGAATTTCCTTTTTCTGTAAATTCGATTGTTGATTATATCAAAGCAACCTTCAATGAATTGGCCCAAAGTAAAGGGGTCACATTTGATATTGTCATTGATGAGGCAGTTAAACTGGACTTAATCGGCGATGTAGTGCGAATAAATCAGGTGCTGTTAAATTTATGCTCTAACGCAATTAAATTCACCCCTCACGGCACTGTATCGGTTTTAATTGAGTCAAGAAAGTTATTAGACGATCCGCAAAGTGTTTGCTTATATTTTACAGTTAAAGACTCAGGTATTGGCATCGCTGAGTATAATCTTAGCAATTTATTTGAATCATTTACTCAGGCAGATAGTTCTACAACTAGGAAGTTTGGTGGTACAGGGTTAGGTTTAACAATTAGTAAGCGTTTATGCCAATTGATGGGTGGTGATATAACGGTACACAGCACTCAAGGTGTGGGTAGTGAGTTTATAGCTTCGGTGGAAGTTAAATTGAACAACCAAGCGTTGATTGATGATACGCCTAACCTAATCTTTACTGATCCGTTTGATGTATTAATTATAGATGATAATGAAGAGGACCTTAAAGTAATTGAAAATCAGCTTACAGCTATGGGTTTAGCATGTACTGCGTACTCGTCTGCTAAGCAAGCTATTGATATTATTGAACAGAATAAAGAAAAATTTAAAGTCATTATTGTCGATTGGATAATGCCAGCGATGAGTAGTGAAACATTTTTAACGCGTATTTATAATATTAATCCCCAGCTTTGCAATAATATAATTGTACTTACAAGGGATCATGAGGTTTTACTTAATGATGTGGCTAACAAAATAAATATAAACACAATTTTGCAAAAACCTGTTTATTCGAGTGTCTTGTATAAGGAGGTGAGCAGTAGAGTGTTAGGTTTTTTTAATGAAGTGCCTAAAGTAAATACTGTGAGTAAACAGTCGCTGGCGGGTATTAAAGTATTAGTTGTGGAAGATAATTCGATCAATCGACTAATAGTTACCAACATACTAGAAAATAGCGGCGCTCAGGTTTACTTAGTTGATAATGGATTAGAGTGCATCCAAACAGTAAAATTAGAGCCGTTTGATATAATTTTAATGGATATTCATATGCCTATCATGGACGGTGTTGAGGCGACTCAAATTATTCGTAATGATAGTGATGAAACTATCGCAAATATTCCAATAATTGCCTTAACAGCTAATGTTATGAAAGATGATATTACACGATACTTATCTATTGGCATGAATGCTCATGTTGCAAAACCCATTAAAACACAAAAACTACGTGAAACTATAATTCGCTGTTTAAATAAATAGCTGAGCCATTAAAGTGATTTAATAATTATATATATCAAATGCCTGTCGTAATATCTCCCGTTGCTTGAGCCTGTTTTGAATAACTTAAAATAGAATTTGACTCAAAGGTTTAATAGGTAGTTTAACTAGTTATAATCACGGCAATTAAGCGGATCTCAAAAATATAAAATCTAAGTAATGCAAAAATAACAAAGCCATGGAATCCTCCACGGCTTTGCAACGTTACTTTTATAGTGCAGCAACAACTTCGACTAACGTGTCTTTGGCATCTCCAAAGAGCATTTGTGTATTATCTTTAAAAAACAATGGATTTTGTACCCCAGCATAACCAGTTGCCATACTGCGCTTTAAAACGATAGACGCTTTACCATGCCAGCATTCAAGTACTGGCATGCCGGCGATAGGGCTATTTGGTTCATCAAGTGCTGACGGGTTTACAATATCGTTTGCACCAATCACAAGTGAAACATCAACTTGTGGAAAATCGTCGTTTACTTCATCCATTTCAAAAACAATGTCGTAAGGAACTTTAGCTTCAGCTAATAATACATTCATTTGTCCAGGCATTCGTCCTGCAACAGGGTGTATTGCAAAGCGCACGTTAATGTCTTTTTCACGTAATTTACTTGTGAGTTCAGAGACTATTTGCTGCGCTTTTGCAACGGCCATTCCGTATCCAGGAATAATCATTACTTCTTTTGCGCTCATGAGCAGCTCTGCTGTTTCGATTGCACTGATTGTTAGTACTTCACCTTGTTCTTGATCCCCTGCAGGTAAAGCTTTTACATTGCTACTACCGAATCCACCGGCAATGACTGATAAAAAATTTCGGTTCATAGCTTTGCACATTATATAGCTCAAAATAGCTCCGCTTGAACCAACTAATGCACCAATTACAATGAGTAAATCGTTATTTAGCATAAAGCCTGTTGCGGCAGCGGCCCAGCCTGAATAACTATTAAGCATAGATATAACAACCGGCATATCGGCACCGCCAATTGCCATCACCATATGAATACCAAAAACTAAAGCAAGCGCTATCATAATAATCAGTGGGAACATGCCGTTACCAACAGCAGACTGCACAACGAATTGCTGCCCAAGCCACGCTACAGCAACTAATAAAACAAGGTTAAATATGTGTCGCCCTGGTAGTGTTAAAGGTTTACTGCCTATTCGACCAGATAATTTACCAAAAGCGGTAATTGAACCTGAAAATGTAATAGCACCAATTAAAACACCTATATAGGTTTCAATATCGTGAATGGTCAAATCAATTCCTGAAAAATGACTAGAAGCATCCGCAAAGTTAGCATACCCAACCATTATAGCCGCGAGTCCGACTAGACTGTGCAAAATAGCAATCAGCTCTGGAATTTCAGTCATTTGCACTCGTTTTGCTACAAGTAAGCCAATACTGCCACCCACTAATAATGCAATCATCAACTCAATATAATTATTGGTAACAACACCTAAAACAGTCGCCAAAAGCGCAATAACCATGCCTGAAATACCATACCAATTACCTTTACGGGCAGTTTCTTGATTGGATAGGCCGTTTAAAGCCAAAATAAAAAGAACCATCGCAGCAATGTATGCCACGGTTACAATACCAGTACTGATCATGACAACCTCACTTACGGAACATTTTGAGCATGCGATGTGTTACAGCAAAGCCGCCAACAATATTAATACTCGCAATTAACACGGTAAAAACGGCAAACCATTTAATGGTGTCGTCTGTTGAGCTTATTTGAATTAAAGCACCGATAACAATAATGCTTGAAATGGCATTGGTTACACTCATTAAAGGCGTATGTAGTGCAGGCGATACACTCCAAATAACCATATAACCTACAAAGCAGGCTAAGACAAAAACGGTAAAATGAGACATAAAATCAGCGGGTGCAACGCCACCAAGCCCAAGCAATGCTAATGCACCGATAGCGGCGCCAATAATAGGTCCAAATACCGATTTCTTTTTCTCAACAATAGTGGGTTTAGGTTTAGGTGTAGCCGCAACCTTTTTAGGGGGGGCAGATAGTGTGGGCGCTGGTGGCGGCCAAGTTGTTTTTCCTTCAGTACATATAGTTGCACCTAAAACAACGTCGTTTGTCATATCAACAAAGAGTTTGCCATCTTTTTCCGGGGTCATTTCGGCTAACAGGTTGTGTAAGTTATTACTGTATAATTGGCTCGATTGTGCAGCAAGGCGACTTGGTAAATCGGTGTAACCAATAATCGATACACCATGGCATACGGCAACCTTACCCGGAACTGTTAATTCACAGTTTCCACCTTGTTCGGCTGCAAGATCGACTATTACGCTGCCGCTCTTCATTGATGCAACCATCTCGCTGGTGATCAACTTAGGCGCTGGTTTTCCGGGTATGAGTGCGGTAGTAACAATTATATCAACGTCTTTAGCTTGCGCTGCAAACAATGCCATTTCGGCTTCGATAAATTCATCGCTCATTACTTTAGCGTAACCACCTTCGCCTGAGCCGTCTTCATCTTTAAAGTCGAGCATTAAAAACTCAGCGTCCATGCTTTCAATTTGCTCTTTTACTTCAGCACGCGTATCAAATGAGCGAACAATTGCGCCCATACTTTTTGCAGCCCCAATAGCGGCTAAACCAGCAACACCGGCACCAATTACAAGTACCTTGGCGGG
>NZ_AUTP01000128.1:0-52268 GCF_000498075.1 Pseudoalteromonas sp. TAB23 | reverse complement strand
CCTGCCGCTGTAATTTGTCCGGTAAAAAACCGGCCAAAATGTTGAGCTGCTTCTACAATTGCACGATAGCCTGATATGTTGGCCATTGAGCTGCGGGCATCCATTTTTTGTGCCCGAGAAATACGAGGAATGCTATCTATTGCAATGGCGGTGATACCACGCTGAGTTAAATCTTTTAGCATCTCTGGGTTTTGTGCCGGCCATAAAAAACAGATTAATGTTTGTCCGCTTTTTAGTAATGTATTTTCATCACCTTCAGGTGCTTGTACTTTTAGTACAATATCAGACTGTGCCCATACATCTTGTGCTGAGTTAACTATTTTACAACCAGCTTCACCATACGCATCATCGGCGTAATTAGCCGCCATTCCTGCACCAGTTTCAATGACAACATCAAAACCAAGCTTTGTTAATTTACTTACTACATCAGGGGTCGTCGCGACTCGTCGCTCGCCAGTGTGGATTTCTTTTGGAACACCAATTTTCATTGTCGAACCTCGATTTAAATGCCATGAAGAGGAATTAATATGTATCTAGGCGTTATGGAATTAGCGATACGATGAAATATGTTATTTACTAACATGAATCCACCGTATTTATTACTGTTTAAAGTGTAAAATCAATAACTACACGAGATGGTACTTTGCCATGTTCGAGTCTTTCAAATATTTCATTAATAGCGCTTAAAGGCTGTAATTCAATATCCGCCTTAACTTTGCCTTGTGCCGCAAAAGCGAGCGCTTCGGCCATATCTTTGCGGTTCCCAACAAATGATCCTTTAATAGTGATGCAATTTGCTACTACATCAAATAATGGCGTCGGAAACTCACCAGGCGGTAAGCCAACTAAAACACATGTACCGTGTTTACGGGTCATATTAACCCCTTGCTCAAATGCTGGTAGGGAAGGAGCCGTAATAAGTACGCCATGGGCGCCACCTTGCGTTATTTCTTTGACGGTGTCTGCTGCATTATCTGTTTTAGCATTTACGACTGCATCGGCGCCAAGTAAGGTTGCGTGTTCAAGCTTACCGTCATCAATATCTATCGCACACACTTTAAGACCCATCGCCTTGGCATATTGAATCGCTAAATGACCAAGTCCACCACAACCTGAAATTGCTACCCACTCACCTGGTTTAGCATCGGTTTCTTTAATACCTTTGTAAGTTGTAATACCAGCACAAATTATAGGGGCCGCTTGTACTGCTGATAAGCCATCAGGAATAAGTGCAACGTAATTAGGATCGGCAATAATATACTCGGCAAAACCACCATCTTTAGTGTAGCCACCAAACTCAGCATCAGGACATACTGGTTCATAAGCACTTAAGCAAAATTCACAGTGTCCACAAGCTGAATATAGCCACGGAACACCGACTCTATCGCCTACTTTTACGCTTGTAACACCTTCGCCAATTTTGGTAACTAGCCCAATGCCTTCATGGCCAGGAGTAAATGGTGGAGTTGGTTTTAATGGCCAATCACCGTTTGCTGCATGTAAATCTGTGTGGCATACACCGCAGGCTTCTGTTTTAACTAATATTTGCCCTGCATTAGGTGATGGAATATCTAAATCGCGTAGAACTAAAGGTTTGCCAAATTGCTCAACAACGGCTGCTTTCATTTTGTTATTCATAATCGTTCCTATTAATATTTAAGGGGTTTTTATTAAACTGCGCTATTTAAAATGGCGCATCAATGTCAACAACGTCGATTAGTTTGTGGTTAACAAACTCTTTAATACCCAAGCCAATTAGTTCACGACCATAACCAGAACGGCGAACACCACCAAATGGTAAGTCGGCTTTTACCATCGTTGGATGGTTTACAAACACCATGCCGGTAGATATTTTTTTGGCAACTTCTAAGCCATGATCAGGGTTTGACGTAAATACAGAGCCACCTAAGCCAAATGGAGAGTCGTTCGCAATTCTAATTGCGTCATCTTCATTTTTTGCACGAAATAACATAGACACAGGACCAAAGAATTCCCAGTTGCGAGCCGGATTATCTTCGCTAATATTCGTTAAAATAGTGGGTTGTACAAAGGCGCCTTGACTAGGTACTTTAGGACCCACTTCAGTGGCTATTGCACCAAGCTTGATCGCTTCGTTAATTTTAACTTTTAGTTCATCAGCTGCACCTTGTGATGACAATGGCGCCAAAGTTGTAGTGGGATCAAGCGGATCACCTGCTTGCAACTTAGCAACACCAGCAGTATAAAGTTCAACAAACTCATCATAAACTTCATCTTCGATGATCATTCGTTTAGACGATACACATACTTGCCCACCGTTCCAGTGACGACCAAATACTGCCCAATTAACCGTTTTTTCCATTTCAGCGTCAGCAAGTACAACAAATGCATCTGCACCACCAAGCTCTAATGTAGACTTTTTAAGTGCTTTACCAGCGGTAGAAGCAACGATTGCACCAGCGCTTTCAGAACCGGTAAGTGCAACACCACGAACTAATGGATGAGAAATGATCATTTCTGTTTGGGAATGTGCGGCGTATAGGTTTTTAAAAGCGCCTTTTGGCAGACCAGCTTCGAGCATAAGTGCTTCAAATGCTGCTGCACATTGTGGAACAATACCCGCATGTTTTAGTAGCATAGTGTTACCCGCTGACAATTGCGGCGCAATAATACGAGCAACTTGATAATACGGGAAATTCCATGGCTCAATGGCAAGCAATACACCAAGTGGTTCATGGATAATAATTGCCTCGCCCTCAGCTGAATCTGCAACGGGTAATTTTTCTGATGCGAGAAGTCTCTCAGCATTATTCGCGTAGTACTCTAAAATAGCTGCGGATAATTCAACTTCAGCCTTTGCTTCTGATGTTATTTTACCCATTTCTAAAGTTAATAAGTTGGCGTAACTAACTACATCTTTACGTAATAAGTCAGCCGCTTTTTGCATTATTTTAGCGCGAGAAGAGAAAGGTGTTTTTTTCCATGATTGAAATGCAGAATCGGCATTTTCTATTGCTTGAGTAATTTCAGCATCAGTAGCATCAGGAAAAGTTTTTATAATCTCACCTGTATATGGATTTGTTGTTGCATAGCTCATGATAATATCCTCAGTTAAATTAAATAAGACTCTGATTTTAAAATTAATAACGCTTAGAAGCTGCGTGTATAATTATGGTAAAACAAGTACTAAAGTGAGGCTATTCGTGGTGTTACGTAAATACATGTGGGAATCCACATCTTGAAAGTATAACTGTTTGATTTATTTATTTTTAATCACTTAGTTAATCCTTGACGCGGATGGGAGTGATAACGGATTATAAAATAATGCAGTGCGTAGTGGGTAAACGCATTAGTTATTAATCAACGAGGCGCTAGTTTAAATTCATCATGAATTACAGTGATAAAAAATCGAAAGTATTTTCCTCATCCCAATTAGCTATTTTATTGTACGCAATAATGGTAGGAATACTGGTTACGTGTTTAATGATTTTTATAGTATTTCATATAGATTCCCAAGAGCGAATCCATATTGAACGAGTAACGCAAAATACTGCCCAAGGTATTAAAACACTGCTTAAAGATGATTTGGAAGGGCGAATAACATCACTGTCAGAGTTATCTAAGTTGTCTTCTATATCAAGCGATATGCCACAAGGTGATTGGGAAGTAATCAGTAAAACATTGTACGATTCGCAACATGGCTATCAAGCCATAGGTTGGATTGATAGATCATTACATGTGCGAAGAATAATACCAAAGCAAGGTAATGAGATCGCCATCGATTTTAATTTGGCATTAAATCTGCCTGCATTGTTAGCCGCAATAAAAGCACAAAATACAGAACAAGCAGTCGTCACAACACCTTTGCAATCTATTTATGGTGGAGAGGGTATCGGAATATATATTCCTGTTTTTAACACCAATAAAAAACTAGAGGGTTTTATTGCAAGTGCGTTGATTTTTGAACCTTACATTAAGACAGTTGTACCTGCATTTTTACTTAAGGAATATCATTTTACGCTGTTTATTGATGGGCAAAAAGTATATTCAGATCAAACAAATTCATTTCCTGTTACAAGCATTTGGGATAAAAAAGCATCCTATGATTTACAAGGTCATAAGTGGGAGATAAGCATATCGCCCAGTGATGAGTTTTTGTATATTGCTCACTATAAAATCATGAGAATTTTAATTTCACTTGGTATTTTTATTGCTTTTTTAATTGTGTTGGCTGCTTATACTTATTTATTTGCACGCAGTAAAATAAAAGACGGGCGTTATAAGATTGAATATTTATTAAAAAATCTTCCCGGCATGGCATATCAGTCTTTTAATACTATGAGCTGGCCTATGATACTGGTTAGTGATGGGTGCGAAAGTTTAACTGGTTATTCTCGAGCTGAGTTTAAAAAAAATAGAATGCTGTGGAGGGAAATAATACATTCAGGTGATTATGAGCGAGTACAGGCGTCACTTACAGAGGCTGTCAAAGAAAAACGCTCCTTTGAACTTGAATATAGAATTAATACCAAAAATAGTGGGATCAAATTAGTGTGGGAAAAAGGAGGACCGGTTAGTTCTATTTTTAATGGTGAAGTTATTATTGAAGGATTTATTAATGATATTACCTCTATTAAGCAGGCTGAAGCTGACCTAATTAGTAGTTATGCTTTCTCTGATGCGGTAGTAAATTCAGTTGTTGAAGCCGTTATTACCATTGATCAATACGGGCTTATACAAAGTTTTAATTTTGCTGCGCAAGCTATGTTTGGTTATACCTCAGATGAAGTAAAAGATAAAAACGTAACAATATTAATGCCTACATCATTTAGTAAACACCATGACCAGCATTTAGCTCAATATTTAAAAACGAAGCAGACGCATATTATTGGTGTGGGTCGTGAGCTTGTAGCTAAGCATAAAGATGGCACAACATTTCCAATTCACTTATCTGTAAGTGAAATACAGAATCATGAAAGTACAATGTTTGTAGGTTTGATTCGAGATATTACCAAGCAACGTGCGTCAGAAGACCAAGCCCGGCTTCATACTGAACAATTAGCGCATACCGAAAGGGTCAATGCATTGGGTGAAATGGCAGCAGGAATTGCACATGAAATAAATCAACCTCTGACGGCTATTTCTCTTTTCTCTCAGACGGCAAAAAACTTTTGTGAGAAAGGGAGGTTTGACAAACTCCCCTTAATATTTGAAAAACTAAGTTTACACTCTCGTCGAGCGGGAGCCGTTATTGAGCGTATGCAGTTAATGACCAAAAAAGGGCAACGATCAAAAGAAGTCATTGATTGTATATTTTTAATAAAAGAAGTAACAAACCTAGCAGAATCAGAAGCGCGACTTCGCAATATTACTGTCAGAATAATTACATGTGATGAACAAATTGATGTGTTTGTTGATCGGGTGCAAATAGAGCAGGTTATTCTTAATTTATTACGCAATGGTATGGAAGCTATGCAGTTAAATGCTTATAAAAATGATTCAAAAATAGAGCTCGAAATAAAATTGAATGAAGATAAATATGTTGAGATATCAGTGGCTGATACCGGTGCAGGGTTACCTGAAGAAATGAGAGAGAAGTTATTTAAACCCTTTTCATCAACCAAAGAAAATGGCACAGGCATCGGTCTATCTATATCTAAAAGCATTGTTGAAGAACATGGTGGGCATATTCACTTTTATGACAATAAGCCAACAGGAGCTATTTTTATGTTTACTTTGCCAACACATAATAGAGGAGTCGTTTATGAGCGATAAGCAAAGCGTTTTTATAATTGATGACGATGAAGGTATTCGTGAAGGGCTTGAAATACTACTAGACTCTATTGATATTGACGCTCAGAGCTTTAGTTCAGGCGCTGCGTTTTTGGATGTATATAATGAAACCATGGCTGGTTGCTTAGTATTGGATATACGCATGCCTAAAATGAGTGGTTTAGAGCTACAACAAAAACTTAAAGATTTAAATTGCTCATTACCAATAATATTTATTACCGGGCATGGTGATATCCCGATGGCTGTAGAAGCGATGCGTTTAGGAGCAATTGATTTTATTAGAAAACCATTTAATGAACAGCACTTGATTGACCGTATTAATGAGGCATTGGTACTTGATGAAAAACAACATGAAAAATCACTCGATAAGCATAAAAATAAGATTAATGTTGAATCGTTGTCGAGTCGAGAACGTGAAGTGTTTGAACGAGTGACTGATGGGGCAATGAATAAAGTAATCGCGTGCGATCTTAGTATTAGTGAACGCACAGTTGAAGTTCATCGCTCTCATGTAATGGAAAAATTAGGTGCTAAAACACTCGCTCAATTAGTGCGAAGTAAAATTATGTATGAGCAATTAAATTAATTATCAGTCCATCTATTTAATAATGCTGAAATGACACAGACTTTTAAACAGCCCCCATGTAGGCTTTTATCTAATACCTAACTAATTTAAACTATTATGTCTCGTTTATCCGAGGCTTTTTATTGAATGTAGTAATAAATGTTTAAACTTGCTTTACGACCTTGTACTTCTATAGATATTGAACAACACTTTAGTTAATAATTTAACGAGTGGCAGGCTATGCAAAAGAGTAAACTCTGGCTTTTAAAGTACTTCAAAGGTATCTCTTTTGTCTTATTTTTGATGATACTTATTAGTTTTAATTTTATTTTAAATGATGCATTACATCAAAAAGTTCATGCTTCTGGCCAGCAGTTCGTTAAACAAGTTTACGAGCTGAATTTATCTCCTTCTATAAACAATGAAGTGTTGGCCGCATTAGCTAAAAGTGAAGGTTTTGTGTTGGAAGTGCCAAAGCCTGCAGAGCATTTTAGGCATTTAGTGAATATAGAGCGCGAAGTTTTTTCTTACAAAACATTAAGTTTGAGCCTCTATCACTATCCTGCTTGGGTAACACAAAGTTACTTATTTATATTGCTAAACTTGATCATATTAGGCGCAGCTAGCTGGTCTTATCGCTGGTGGGGGTTATTGAATGTAAGCCGCAAAATTACGCCTAAAAATACAATGATACAACCTACTAAAATTATTAAACAAAAACAAAATAAAATACGATTAATTAAACAAGTAAAAAAATGCGAATTAAGTTCTTTGTATGGGGGTAATACAGCATCACATAGCTTATTTTTACTCATTGAATGTAACTTTGATAAGAAAACCGATAAAGAAGCTATTTTTAAAGTGTTAATCACTAGAAAATTGACTGAATTTAAAGATGTGTCGGTAAAAATACTAAATTCCAGTTACTTGGCCGTAACCTTGCCACACATTCCTATTCCCGAGTTAGATAGCTACGTTGAAAAGCTCCATAAAAGTGTGTTTTTACTATGCCAGAATCATCAAAAAAGTATGACTCATAAAAACATTAAAATAGGTGCGTGCGACTATCGATTAGGCGCAGATAAAATTGCGGTTTATCAGTTAGCAAAATCAGCACTTATGCTATCGCAAAACAGCTTAGTGCAGCATTCTCACCGCTTAGCGTTAAATTACTGTCAAGAAAAACCACTTTCTAGTAAGCAAGTTATCGAAAATATTAAAAAGAATAAATTTATATTATTCTTCCAGCCTTTATTTGAGCTCTCTAGCGGGGAAATTTTAGAACATGAAGCTCTTATCAGAGTTAGGCATAGCCAACTTGGATTACTAGCTGCTCGTTATTTTATTAATCAGGATTATAGTAATCAAGACGCTTTAATATTAGATAAAGCAGTAATAACACAAGTTAAAAAGCTAATGCTGAGTGAATCTTCGGCCTTAACAGTTAGTGTAAATCTACACCCTAAAAATTGGTTTAATAATGTATTTTGGGAATGGTTACCTAGTCAAATAGCAGAGCTTAAATTAAGTGCTAAATTACAATTTGAAATAAGTGAGGTTGAGTTTTTTACTCATAGAGAATCGATAACTAATGCACTAAATATAATTAAAAAAAGCCGTTCACAAGTTGTGATTGATAATGTAAAAAGTAGTGAGAAAATAGCTGTATTAGCTAATTATAACCAAGTATGCGGGCTTAAATTATCATACGAACTAATTCATTTATTAAATGAAAAAACTCAAAATCAAAGGCAAATAAAAAAGATAGTTGAAGCCGCAAACCTTTTAAATTTACCTGTATATGCCGTTGGTGTAGAAACTCAAAAAGAGTTATTTACGCTTGCCAAATTGGGAGTAGTGGGGGCTCAAGGGTTTTACTTTTCCGAGCCACTTCAAGAGTTTACGCAAGCGGTATTTAATTAAATTAATCCTCTATATTTAAGTCCATTTAGCCCCTGAAGCCCGCCAGTATGAACCGCAATAATTTTACTCCCAGGTGGGAAATAATCTTGCTCGATAAGTTGCCACAATGCATACATCATTTTTCCGCTATAAATAGGTTCAAGTGGCAGATTATAGGTGCGGCTCATATCTTGGCAGAACTGCCATAACTCAGGAGAAAACTTACCATAGCCACCACCATGAAACTCGGTGAGTAACTGCCAGTTGTTTTGATTATTAGCTTTAGCGCTCAGCTTTTTTATTTCTTCATTTAAATAATTAGCTTGTTTTAATACTGCTACACCAATCACTTGTGTTGTTGAAGCACTGCCTTCTATTAATCCAGCAAGCGTGCCACCACTACCGGTAGGGCACACTAAGTAGTTATGCTCAGGTAAGCTTTGTACTAACTCTTTACATCCTAATAAGGCGTGCTCGTTTGTACCACCTTCAGGAATAATATAAGCATTTGGAAAGCGCTCTTGCAGAGCATTAAGGTAATCGGTGTCGTGGCGTTTTCGATACTCTATACGATTAACTACATGTAGGTTCATACCACAATGTTTTGCAAATTGGATTGTTGGATTGTTGTTATCCAGTTCAGGTCCGCGAATAATCGCGCGAGTTTTTATATTAAATTCTTTTCCCGCAGCTGCACAGGCGTGAATATGGTTTGAAAACGCACCACCAAAAGTCAGAATTTCTGTTTTATTTATCTTTTGCATGTACGCTAAATTATATTTTAATTTACGCCATTTATTGCCACTTATTAGCGGGTGGAGCAAATCATCACGTTTTATACCTAAATAAATGTTTCTCTTTTTTAGAAACGAGCTATGTATTTGTTGAATATAGTTATTTTCATCTATTATGAATGTTTCATGCATTTTTTTGGTTTTCAATTTGGCAAAGTAGTTAAAATGTACGACACTTATTTCATACACAATTAACAATAGTAGCTATATGAAAGAAAAGCTGTTTTCATGGTTAAATCGTAGTTTAGATCCAAATACAGCTATTGGTGTTGCAACTTACGCAGATACTGTTAACGCAGTATGTTTAAAAAAACAACGCGACCAATGGATGGTTCACAGTTCTCACAGTGTAAATGTGTCTGAGCAAACCGATTATACCGCTGCAATTGTTGCTTGTACAAATGAGGTTTCTACTGATATTTGTGCAGTTAATTTAGTCATACCGCACTACTTTTATCAAATAGTGCAAATGGATAAACCAAACCTTAGTGATGAAGAAATCATTCAGTCACTCCCTTGGACTACAAAAGATTTAGTTGATATAGCGCCTGAAAATATTGTGGCTGATTTTATCGATTATCCAATAACATTACCGATGCAAAGCAGCAAAATGAATGTGTTTATTACGAATAAGCTGCAACTACTTCCGTTTATAGACAGTTTTGAACAAACTAAACCTGTTTTGCGTGCAATGACCTCTGAAGAAATGGTTTTAGTTACCTTGTTTGGCTCATACAAAGAGGCGCATATGCTGATTGTGCAACATGCTAATCATGAACCTCGAATCTTAATTATTCGTGATGGGCAATTAGTATTAGCTAGGCGATTAAATGGTTTTTTAGGTATTTCAGATAAGGATCAAAATCAAGAATTGGTAGAAGCGTTAGGATTAGAAATTCAGCGTTCTATGGACTTTTTTGAAAGCCAGCTCAAGCAACCACCAATTCGCAGCATTCAGTTACAGTGCGATGATTTATCCTCATTAACTCTTAGAGCCGGGCTTGCAGAGTTTTTACAAGTAAAAGTTGTAGATTTTGAGCCTAACTTAGAATTCGCGCAGCAATTAGAGCCAAATTTTTATTATGCGCTTGGGGCAGCCTATCAATTAACAGATCCTGAGTCTGTGCTATGAAAACCCGGATTAACTTTTATCAAAAAACCTTACGCGTACGGCGAGACCCAGTCCCTTTGTCTGGAATGATTACGTTGTGGTTAGGTGCGCTATTAATTATTGCAATCACGTGGGCTTTTTACAGTTATAAAACATATTCTAGTGAGCTTGATTTAGAACAAAATAGGCAATATCTCAAACAAGGAAAAGCTCAGTTAGAAGTTGTAAAACAGCAGTTAGCAGAGAAACAAAATAAAACACTCTTTATTAATGAGCTAAAAACACTTCAGCAAGAGGTTTTGCACAAGCAGCAAATATTTAGCTATTTAGAGCAAAGTTCAGATCAGTCTGCAACCGATTACGCACAGGTAATGCACGATTTAGCTAAGTATCATGAACCTAATATTTGGCTGACCCACATTAAGTTTGTAGGGCAAAGTGTGACGCTTCAAGGTCAAACATCACAATCAAAATTCTTACCAATTTGGTTTGATAATTTAAAACAGTCGCCATTTTTTATTGATAAAGAGTTTTCAGTTTTAGAGTTATCTACGCAAGCAGGTGTGAGTGAATTTAATGTAGCGACAGACCTTAGTGATGAGGGCGATAAACCATGAGCCAAACAACAAGTCGCCAGAATAATAAAAATAAAGGTTGGCCATTATGGGTCAAATACCAAGCTCAGTTTGCATCGCTGCAAAAACGTGAGAAGTATTCCACCTTATTTGTTGGTTTGTTTATAGTGATTTACCTCGGTCTCTGGTTCGTTATTTTTCCACAGCAAGATGAAGTTGCCAACATACGTTCAAAGCACAATACAACGCTGCAAGAGTTACAGCAGATAAATGCGCAACTCTCCATGTTAAACCAAGCACTAAACTACGACTACACTAAGGTTTTACGCGGTCAAATTGCACAAACCAGAGATGAATTAGCCGAAATAAATAATCAACTTAATAGTTTTAGCCAAGGCTTTGTAGCTGCTAAAAATGTACCTGCCGTTTTAAAAGATTTGCTCGTAGATAGTAGCGACGTAAAAGTGAGTAGCTTTAATGTAAAACCAGCACGGGCTATCGATGTAGAAAAACTAGGTGAACATGATACGCAAACATTATTTTTTGAGCATCAGATGGTAGTTACTTTGCAAGGTAGCTACTTTAGCTTACAAAAATATTTAGCCGCATTAAAAAATAATCAAGATAAGTTATTAATACAAGAGTTTAGTTATCAGGTACTAGAGTACCCTCAAGCTGAATTAACTTTACAAATTGCTACAGTGAGCGCTAATGAAAAATTTATCGCATTATAATTTATATTTTTTATTACTTTTGTTCGCTTTAGCACCGAGTGCGCTTGCGCAACTTCGCGATCCGACTCAGCCAAATATGTTCGTGAGTAACAATAGTCCAATTAAGCAAAGTACAGAACTTAAATTGCAATCTATTATTAAAAACAGTACAGCATTTAAGGCCATTATTTCAGGCCATATTTATCGAGTTGGTGATGCTGTAGATAATTTTCGGGTGCTAAGCATTAACTCAAAACAGGTTGTGTTAGCAAATGATGATAAACAAATAAAATTAGAATTATATGACTATGAAATTAAAAAATAATTTATCTCATCCGTGGCTTGTTCTTCTATTGTTACCTACATTTTTAACTGCGTGCCATAGCTTTAAACCAGGCAAAGAGGTTAAAAACCATATAGAGCAAGAATTATCTGAAAGACCTACAGAGCCTAAAGTAATTGCGCCTTTACAAATGCCAAGCGAACTTACACAAAGCTTATTGTCATCTATAAATAATGAGCAAACTATAAGTGATGATTTATCTATCAAGCGTTTTGATGTCGCAGCAAATGATGTCGAAATAGGCGCTTTTTTTGCAGGCTTAACAGACGATACCCCTTTTAGTGTTGCTGTGCATCCTGAGGTAAATGGCACAATTAATTTAAATCTTAAAAGCGTTACGTTTAATGAAGTCATTAATGTTATTAAGCGTATGTATCCTTTAGATATTGTTAATGAAGGACGAATTGTACAAGTACTACCAGCCAAAATGCGCACAGAAACAATACCTGTAAATTATTTAATGATGCAACGCCATGGTCAGTCTACAGTGAGTGTTGTTGCTGGTGGGGTGAGTCAATTTGCACAAAGTGGCAGTGGTTCGAGTGGTTCAAGTTCAGGTAGTAGTAACCAGCAAAATAGTGAGTTTGGCGGCGATAATCAAAGCTTAGATTTAAATGGTTCTCGAATCCAAACAATTAATAAAAACGATTTTTGGAAGGAATTAGAAGTTGCCCTTAAGTCTTTAATTGGCGCAAGCGATGGGCGATATGTTGTTGCAAGCCCACAAGCTAGTTTGGTAACCGTAAATGCATTACCAAGCGAAATTAGTCAGCTAAAAGAGTTTTTACGTCAAAGCCAAGAAAACCTACAACGCCAAGTTATTCTAGAAGCAAAAATAATAGAAGTAACCTTAAAAGATGAGTACCAACAAGGGGTCAACTGGGAGCGCATAGCCAGTGGTTTAGAAGGCGGTATTTCGTTTGCTACAACAGCGGGTTCTACAATTAGTAATAGCATTTCGGCTNGCCATTGGCGGAGCGTCATCGCTGACAATTCAAAAAGGTGACTTTAACGGGGTTATTAATTTGCTAGAAACCCAAGGTGATGTGCAAATGTTATCCAACCCTCGCGTTACGGCTACAAACAATCAAAAAGCAGTTATAAAAGTAGGGCAAGACGAATACTTTGTTACTAATGTATCAAGTACGACGGTAACAGGTACTGCTACAACTACCTCGCCTGAGATTGATTTAACGCCGTTCTTTTCTGGTATTGCCCTTGATGTAACGCCGCAAATTGACAAGTACGGCTCAGTTATTTTGCATGTTCACCCTTCAGTAACTGAAACAGAAGAGCAGCTAAAGGTAATTACTTTAGACGATCAACGTTTTGAGTTGCCTCTAGCGCAAAGCAACATTCGAGAGTCAGATACCGTTATTCGCGCTCAAAGTGGCGAAATAGTGGTTATTGGTGGTTTGATGCAAACGTCAACACAGGATGAAGAATCAAAAACACCCGTGCTGGGTGATATCCCCATATTTGGCAACTTATTCAAAAGTATTCGTAAACGCCAAGAGAAAAAAGAACTAATTATTTTAATCAAACCAACCGTTGTTATGCCCGATACTTGGAAAAAACAACAAGGTGAAAGCCGTCAGCTTTTAAAAACATGGTATGAAAATTAACTATGTATTTAAGCTTTTTTAATTTAAGTGAAATGCCTTTCACGCTAACCCCTAACACACAATTTTTTTGTGCACTTGAACCGCACCACGAAGCGATGCAAGTGCTAACAACAGCCATTGAGATGGGTGAAGGGTTTATTAAAGTCACCGGTGAAGTTGGGACAGGTAAAACGTTGCTTTGTAGAAAGCTATTAAACCAACTTGAGCCAGATTACATTGTGGCTTATTTACCTAACTCTTATTTAAGCCCTGAAGAGCTTAGATGGGCGATTGCAATTGAGCTGGGTATGGATGTGGATAAAGCATTGGATCAACAAGCACTAGGGCAGCTTATAAATCATCACTTACTCGACTTACAAGAAGATAATGAGCGCGTAGTGCTTTTGATTGATGAGGCGCAATGCTTGAGTTGGGAGACTCTAGAGGCGTTGAGATTATTTACAAACTTAGAAACAGAAAGCGAAAAGTTGATTCAAGTTGTGTTATTTGGGCAACCTGAACTTGATGAAAAACTGGCAAATAATAAAGTAAGGCAGTTACGCCAACGTATTAGTTTTTCGTATAAATTACGGGCGATGACTGGCGCTGAGGTTGTTTATTATATAAATCACCGCTTACAAGTTGCAGGATTTAATAGGCCTCCTTTATTTAATAATAGTATGGGGCTTAAGATTGCCAGAGCAAGCCGTGGAATTCCTAGGTTAGTTAATATTTTATGTCACAAAGCACTATTACAAGCTTACGGTGAAGGGTTAAATATAATAACAAATCGCCATATTCAGCTTGCCATAAAAGATACCGAAGACTGCGCAAAATATCGAACAGGCCAATATTGGAGCTACAGCGCGTTAATGTTTAGTGTTTTAGCTATTGCTGCCATATGGGTATGGAGGCAGTGGTTATGAGCGTTATAAATAATATGCTTAAAAATATTGAGCAACGTGAAGCTAAACAAGTGAATATTCAAGAAGGTATAAGCGTAAAGCCAATATATGATGTAAAAAACATTGTATTTAAAGCCGTAATTTTACTTATTATGCTAAGTGTCATTTTTTTAGCATACCTGTATTTACCGACCGCCGACAAAAAAGAAACTCAACGTGAGTCTGTTTTACCACAGCAAAAAATGGTCGCGGTTTTGAGCTCTAATTTATCTGATTCTCAAGATGAAAAAAGCACTGTAGAGCCTTTAGTTGAGCAAGAAGTTGTGAAGAAGGCTGTGCAAGTTGAGCAAATAAAACCAGAAGTGAATGATTTAGCTGAATCCAAGTTGAGTGAAGCAACATTACTGGTTTCTCAACCAACGGCTGAGCCGGTTGTAATTGCCGAGGTTAAACAAAGCCCTGCACTAGCTAAAGATAATGTGTTAGTGGCTAGCAAAGTTATTGTCAGCAAGCCAAAAATTACTTCAGTGACTAAAACTAAGCCACAAAATACTATGATCAAAAGCGCGGCAGAAACTAAGTCACCACAGGCTTTATTAGTCGAGCAATTAGCAGCAGCTAAACAGGCAATACAGTTTGGCTTATACAACGAAGCTATTAGTGATTTAAACATTATTTTAGCGCAATCGCCTTTACATGTTGAGGCTCGAAATTTACTGGCTGCAACTTACTTTAAACAACAAGATATAAATTCGGCAGAGCAGGTTTTGCAAGCGGGTATTCGCCAAAACCCTAACGTAGTTGAATGGCGTGTAATGCTAAGCAAAATACTCATTATGCAACAACAGTATGAAGGAGTATTACTGCTTTTAAGTGATGAATTTGAATCCCAGGCGAATCTTGATTTTTGGGTGCTGCAAGGTACTGCTGCGCAAAGTGCGAGTAAGCACCATAAAGCACTTGAAAGCTTTAAACATCTTACACAGCTCCAGCCTAGTCAAGCCAAGTGGTGGCTTGCACTTGCAACCTCAAAAGATGCACTAGGAGAGTACCTTGATGCTAAACAGCTTTATAAAGTAGCTCTAGATTTAGGTGGGTTAAATACCGCTATGACTCAGCATGCATTACAGCGTTTAGTTGCACTAAAGGAGGCCGTATGAGACCTAGTTTAAAAATGCGCTTAGGCGATTTACTTGTTCACGAACACATGATCACCGAAGCACAGCTAAGTGAAGCATTAAATGTTCAAGCGGCGACTGGTCGTAAATTAGGTTCGACGCTTATTACCCTTGAGTTTATTAGTGAACCACAATTATTACGCTTTTTAGCGCAGCAATTACAGGTACCTTTTTTAGATATATCACAGCGAAAAATATCACACGATGTATCTAAGCTTTTATCTGAGGTATATGCGCGTCGTTACAGAGCACTAGTAATCGAAGACAATGGTGACTCTGTTTTGGTCGGGATGAGCGATCCTGCTGATTTAAGGGGGCTTGATCAACTTGCGACTATGCTTGCTCCTAAACGAATAGATTTAGCTGTTGTACAAGAAAGCCAAATCATGGCTGCGTTTGACAACGTATATCGTCGTACAGATGAAATTACCAACTTTGCAGCACAACTCCATGAAGAATATCAAGACGTAGAAGAGTTTGATTTAAACTCTTTAGGTGATGAGACATCTGATGCAACCGTCGTAAAGTTACTGCAATCAATATTTGAGGATGCTGTGCAAGTTCGCGCATCTGATATTCATATTGAGCCAGATGAAGGTTTGCTTCGCATTCGTCAACGTGTAGATGGAATATTACAAGAGCACACTCTTAACCAAGTAAAAATAGCATCGGCACTAGTGCTACGTTTAAAGCTTATGTCGGGATTAGATATATCTGAAAAACGCCTCCCTCAAGATGGCCGGTTTAATATAAAAGTGCGCAGCCATAGTATTGATGTGCGCCTATCTACCATGCCGGTTCAGCATGGTGAATCAGTTGTAATGCGTTTGCTTGATCAATCTGCAGGATTATTATCGTTAGATGAAACAGGCATGCCGGCGCACATATTAAAACGTGTGCGCAGCATTATAAAACGTCCACATGGCATGGTTTTAGTTACTGGGCCAACAGGCTCGGGTAAAACAACCACACTTTATGGTGCATTAAGTGAGTTAAACCAACAAGAAAGTAAAATTATTACAGTAGAGGATCCCGTTGAGTATCGTATTGGCCGTATTAACCAGGTACAAATAAATAATAAAATAGGGCTAAGTTTTGCCAGTATTTTACGGACCGCTCTAAGGCAAGATCCTGACATCATAATGGTTGGCGAAATGCGTGACCAAGAAACCGTAGATATTGGATTAAGGGCCGCTTTAACAGGCCACCTAGTACTATCAACGTTACATACCAATGATGCAATTACCAGCGCTATGCGCTTAATTGATATGGGCGCACCGGCTTACTTAGTGGCAAGTTCACTGCGAGCGATTATTGCTCAGCGATTAGTAAGGCGAGTATGTAATGACTGTAGAGTACCGTACTTGCCAGATCGCCAAGAAATAAGTTGGTTAAAATATTTAGGCGAAGAGATTACAGATGCTCAATTTTCTAAAGGGCAAGGTTGCACAGCATGTAATCACACTGGTTATAAAGGACGTGTAGGTATTTTTGAGTTGCTCGAAATGGATGATGCAATGATGGATGCATTGCGCGCTAACGACACACAAGGTTTTGCGAAAGCCGCTAAAAATAGCGCAAACTTTTCGCCACTCTCAGCAATGGCATTAAATTACGCTAAGAAAGGTATTACCTCTTTAGATGAAGTATTTAAAGTGGCTGAATATATCCCAGAAATAGTAGGGGATATTGATGCAACTATATAGCTATAAAGCGAAAGACAGCAAAGGTGTTTTGGTAAAAGGCCAATTAGAAGCGAGTAACCAAGCTGGCGTAGCTGATAGTTTAATGAAGCGTCAATTTATACCAATATCAATTTCTTTAGTTGAAACAAAAAATAATATTAAAATTTTTGATAATTTATTTGTCGAAAAAATAACGCTAGACGACATGATTATGTTTTCTAGACAAATGTATTCGCTACTAAAAGCGGGTATTCCAATTATACGAGCAATGATTGGATTGGCAGATACAATACAAAATAAAGAATTTAAAAATGTATTGATGGAAGTTACCAGGCAACTTGAGCAAGGCCGTGACTTATCCAGTGCAATGGCAATTCATAACGAGGTATTTAGCCGCTTAACCGTGTCAATGGTGATGGTTGGTGAAGGTTCTGGCCGATTAGAAGATGCATTTTATCAACTCGCTATTTACTTTGAAAAAGAACAGGAAACTCGCAAACGGATAAAAGCAGCTATGCGCTACCCTACTTTTGTTATTTTGGCTCTTGTAGCAGCTATGGTTATTTTAAATATTTTTGTAATTCCTACCTTTGCTAGCATGTTTGCCAAATTCGATGCCGAATTGCCGTTAATGACTCAAATATTAATTGGTACTAGCAGCTTTTTTGTAAATTACTGGTGGTTATTGTTGGTAATGGGTATTGGAGCGGTATTTGCGTGGAAGCGTTATTTAAATACAGAACCAGGACGTTTTAAGTGGGATCAATATAAATTAAAAATTCCATTTATTGGAGATATTTTAAAACGCACATTGCTTGCGCGCTACAGCCAAAGTTTAGCTATGGTATTGCGCTCTGGTGTACCTATGACCACTGGATTATCGCTAACAGCGCATGCCGTAGATAATAGCTATATGGAAAAAGCGATTATTACTATGCGCCAAGATATAGAAAAAGGCGATAGCTTACTTAGAGCCTCAAAAAGTTCTGAGCTGTTTTCTCAGCTTGTATTACAGATGGTCGCTGTAGGTGAAGAAACCGGTCGGGTTGATGAGTTACTTCAAGAAGCAGCTGATTATTATGAGCGTGAAGTTGATTATGACTTACGAAGCTTAACTGCAAAAATAGAACCTATTTTAACTGTGTTTGTTGCCATTATGGTGCTGATTTTAGCGTTGGGTATTTTTATGCCTATGTGGAACATGATGTCGGCAATTAAAGGGAATTAAGGTGAACACAACCACAGCTTACTCAAAAGGTTTCTCATTATTTGAGTTAGTTATTGTTGTTATTTTACTGGCAGTAATTTTGAGCTTTGCTATACCTCAATATATAGGTATTAAAAATCAAGCGCATAATGCAAGCGTAGATGCTATTGCGGGTAGTTTTTCATCGGCTGTTGGGATGGTTAGAGGTCAATGGGAGTTAGAAGGGAGACCAAATAGTAAGTCAAATAAAACATTTGTTAATTATGGAGGAGTAATAGTTGGTGTTGATGGATCGTTAGGTACACCAACGAGTGACGAAACAGAAAAAAAAGATACTCGTGCAGAGTCTATAAATGCTCATAAATGCCGCCAAGTATTAAATGTAATTTTACAAGATGCACCAAGCAGTACCTTAAGTAGTGAAATATCGATAATAAAAAGTGTAAGTTTTTTAGTTAGGTACAATGCAGAAAGTACGCAATGCGTCTATTATTTAACTCATATCATTGATATTAAAAGTATACCTACCAATACGGGTGAAATATCAGGTTTAACAGGTTTTTCATACTTTGCTAAAACAGGCAAAGTAAAAATATTTAAAAACTAAGTAATTAAAAAGAGGCTTATTTATGAAAACGCAATCGTTAAAAAGTTTACCAATGAATAAACAAGCAGGTTTTACACTTGTTGAATTGATCATCGTAATTGTTATTTTGGGCATTTTAGCTGTTACTGCAGCACCTCGTTTTTTAAACTTGCAAGGTGATGCGAATGCTTCAACACTTGAAGGCTTACAAGGGTCGATTCGCAGTGGTATGAATATTGTAAATGGCAAATCTATTATTGCTAGTGATCACAAAAAGGCAACGGCTACAGTTACTGTAGATACTGGTGTACCAGTACCTACTGTTTATGGTTACCCAGCAGCAACACTTGCTGCATTTGAGGCATTTTTAGATGTTAGCTTTGCTCCATCTACAGCACCAGACACAGATGACTTTAATATTGATGCGACAACAACAGGAACAGTTATTATATACCCTAATAGTTACATTGCTGATGATGAGTGCAGAATTGAATACATACAAGCAACTGCAACTACAGGGCCTGTTGTAGTAACGCCTCCTACAATTAATATTTTTACTGATGAATGTTAATTAATATTAAATGATAAGCAGTAGTAGGCAACGATTGCGTGGCTTCACACTCATTGAGTTAATTATTACTCTAGTGATATTGGGAATACTGTCGGTAACGGCAGTTCCCAAATTTCTGGGCAGCTCAACAGAAGATGCATACTCATATCGAGACCGTACTTTAAATGCACTGAGAACAGTGCAGTTACGTGCAATGCAAAATACAGCGACAACAAGTTGCCATACTCTTTATATAACCTCCACACTTATTGCTCCCCCCACACCTGATACATGTATCGGTGGCGCTGATACCAACAACACCGATCATTTAGTGGTACAAATAAACACGCAAAGAAGTGATATAACATTTAGCGCTTTAGATAGTAACGCGAATATATTTACCCAAATTAGTTTTGATCCTTTAGGTAAATCAAATCAAACCTGTACTTCGCAGTGTCGAATAGATGTTGGATTAGCTGGCGTATGCATAAGTGGTGAAGGGCTTATCTATGCGTGCCCTTAAAGTAAAAGGTTTTACTCTAATAGAGCTTATTATTGGCATAGTGATGTTTGCTATTGCATTAAGCATTATTACCGCGCTCATTGCCCCACAAGCCAAAAAAAGTGCAGAGCCAATTATTGCTTTAAGAGCCTCTGAATTTGGTCAATCATTAATGAACGAAATTCAAAGTAAATCGTTTGATGAGCACAGCGATAGAAGCGCACCTTTTAGACGTTGCGGCGAAACAACCTTAGGTGCAGAGCCTTGTACCGCAGAGGGTGATTTAGGCGTCGATAACTTAGGGGCAGGCCTAGAAACCCGAACCAGTTATAACGATGTAGATGACTATATTGCATTGTCTAACCAGCCTATTACTAATAGCTTAGGTGAGGTGTTAAGCCAATACAGTGACTTTAACTTAGTTATTACAGTTGAGTACGATAGCGACTTTAACGAATTGACCATCAACGATGGCACAACCTTTAAGCGTATTACTATTGAAGTAACATCACCCTTAGGCGAAGTTTACGGATTTAGTGCATATAAAGGGAATTACTAATGCAAAGAGCTAAATACCAAAATGCATTTACCCTTATAGAACTATTACTTGTCATGGTTATTATTGGTATTTTAGCCGTAAGTGCATTTTCATTTATTGGTGCTGGGGTCAGTATTTACTCACAAGGGGTTGAACGCCAAGAAGCAGTAGCCCAGGCCCGTTTTTTAATAACGCGACTTAGTAAAGAATTGCGCCACGCTACGCCAAATTCATTAAGGCTTTCTTGTGATAATAATACTAGCGGGGCCTGTAGTGCTCAGCAGTGTTTAGAATTTACGCCGTTTTTATCGGCCACTCACTATACAAATTACCTACCTACCGTAGCGCCTTTTAATGTTAGCGCTGTTGATTTTGAACTTAATAACTTAACGCAGCCGCAAGCTGGAGATTGGGCAACGATATACCCATTAAGCAGTGCTGATATATACGATGAGAATAATAATAAGCGTTTGCAAGTATCAGCATTTAATAGTTCAGCGAGCGAAATTGATGAGTGGCAATTTAGCAAAGCATTTACCCAAGAGTCGCCGAGTAAACGCCTTTATTTACTTTCAGAACCTGTAAGTTTTTGCGTTGAAGGGCAGTATTTATATAGATATACCAATTACGGTTTTACTATTAATCAATCAGATGCTGTGAGCTTACAAATAAGCAGTGGTGTTAAACGTGATTTATTAGGTATTTACATTGCTAACAATTTAGCGAGCGATTTATTTTTTACTCTTGATTCACTCTCTCTACAAAGAAACGCTGTGCTTAATGTGAATGCGCAAATGCAATTTAACGATACTGAAGTAATGAACTTTAACCATGAGGTACATATTCCTAATGTACCTTAAAAAAAATCCTCACGGAAAAGCCTTACCCAGTAAACAAAAAGGGAACTTAATAATTGTTTCTTTAGTAATTATTGTTGCTTTATTAGCACTAGGATTAGCATTAGTTAAAGTGCTTTCTGGTGCATCTCAACAAAATACGATTGAGTATTATGGGGCTCGCGCTTTTATGGCAGCACAAAGCGGCCTAGAAAGTGGTTTAACGCAACTATTTCCAACAAATAGCTCAGTTCAAAGCTGTACATCAGTTACTACTGATTTAACCTTCCAAACTGCATATTTAGCTAACTGTAAAGTAGTGGTGAGTTGCGATGAATATATAGACTTACCTGATAGCAGTACAACAAACGGGCTTGTGAATATATATTACTTACAAAGCAGTGCAACATGCGCCGCAATTGATTGCCCTGCAGGGAGTAGCTGCAGAAAAGATTATTGGCAAACACAAAGAACGCTCAGTCTGGAGGCTAAAACTTTACCATGATGAAAAATGCATTGGTCACTATATTTTTTAGCTGCGTGTTACTTTGTAATTACGCAAATGCAGTGCCTCCAAAAATCGAAGGCCGTTATATAGAGCTGCAAGATACATATACATCGCCTGTTTGGACAAAAGTTAATTTTCAACAGCAATATATAACGCCTCCTGCTGTTTTTATGCTCTCAACAAACCAAGGCGGAAACCCTGCAATAATAAGAATACGTAATATAACCACAACTAGCTTTGAGGCCTTACCGCTTGAACCTTCAGGAGAGGATGGCGGGCATATTAGTATGGGAGCGCACTATTTAGCTATTGAGTATGGTGTGCATCAATTTCCAGACGGCACAATTATGGAAGTAGGTAATACTGATCTATTACTCGAATTACAGTATGGCTCTAAGTCTGGTTTTGCTCCACTAACACCTAAAAGCTATAAGCCTTTAACATTTGCTGAACCGTTTACTCAAAGGCCAAACTTTTTCCATTCCTTACAAACACTCAATAGCATAGACAGCAAACCACCTTCTGAGGCATTAATTCCGTTTTTAACAGTTGCAGTAGAAAGTAATTCTCTATCTGCCAGCGGCGTTAATATTGCTTTAGAAGCATCTGAAACAGCACTTGGGCTCATAAAAACCGAAACTGTTGCCTATATGGCTGTAGAGCCCGGAAGTAACCGCACATTTTCTGACGATAATGGCGTTGAGGTATCATGGGAAACTTTTTTCACAGGCTTTGAAGTTGACGGCTGGAGCAATGGCTGTAATTACTTTAGTTTTACTAATAATTTTAATGTGGCTCCGTTAGTTGTAGCAAGTAAAAACTCACGCCAAGAAGATGATGGCGGGTGGCTACGCAGCTGTAACCTTAGGACCGACAGGTTAGGGCTTGTTGTTGACGAAGATCGTGATGGCGATAACGAGCGCCGTCACGTAAACGAGGAAGCATCAATACTCGCCATGACCAGTACCTTTGTATTTAATGGTGATATTTTAGATTGTGATACGTTATTCCCGGGCGCTATTTCTACTTATAACAATGGTGAAGTGCAGCTGGTGCAGGGAGTAGAAATAACCGATGGTAATGCGCAGTTTGTCACCACCACAAGTTTAATTTCTACAGCGCTGACGAGCCCTCCTTTGTGTAATGGTCAGGCGTGTGTTGCTGGTGGTTATAACTCTTTAGAACCGAATCAAGCGGCGCAGGTGCCAACGGTTACAAATGATGGTAGCTCAACAGGGCCCGTACCTACTTCTTTAGCTGGCGACTATTATTACGATGAGTTGCAGTTAAGTATGCTGGAAACACAATACAGAGTAACAGCGCCTACACGTATTTTTTTAAAAGACACAACCTCACTTCTATCAACTTCATTTTTGAATATAGGTAAAACAAATATAGTAGTAGAAGCTGGCGCGTACTTGGCTATTTATGTGGATGGTGCGGNCAGCCGATGCAAATATTGCGGGCTATATTGTTGCAACTGGTGAGGTAAGAATCGCTCAAAATGTAACGTATCAGGGATCAATTACATCGGCTACTCAAATTATTACCGAAGGGAGTTCAACGTTTGACGCTCTACCAGTACCCGAAAGTATCCCTGGTTTTTGTGGTATTTATACACCAGAAACACTGGATCATTATCGTTTAACAATAAGCGATAACAAAGGTCTGACGTGTGAAGCTAAAGAAATGACACTAACAGCCTGCGCTAATGATGCCTGCGACTTATTATTTGCTGAGCCGTCTAGTTTAAACCTTTCTCCAGATAATAGTGGTCAGCAAAGTTGGGTTACGGGGGAGAATATTAATTTTACAGGATCAGCGGTTGTCGAATTTGCTAAACGCACCACAGGCAGTGTTACATTTGGATATAACACTGCTGATCCTTCTGCACCTCTTCGTTGTTATATCGGTGGTAATAATGTTGGTTTGAGTGGCTGTAAAGTTACGTTTTCTGATGCTGGATTTATTTTTAATAATGATACAGATGGAAATACTACAATTCCTACTCAGTTATCAGCAAAGCCTTCAAATACTGGATTTAATGCAAAAGCGCTATCTATCCAAGCGGTAAAAACAAATACCACTACGGGCGTATGCGAAGCTGCATTTCCCGCTGGTGGCGATGTAAGCTTAGATTTATCGTATACATGCAGTGCTGGTGCAAGTTGTTCTGATACGGTTTCACTTAGTAACAACAATAATACCTTTGCGGTCGAGCAAGCAGCTAAATCGTTCACGCTAAACTTTGATAGTGAGTCTAAAGCCCCGATTGTTATAAATTACCCCGATGCAGGAAAGTTGAGTTTAAATGTAAATACCAATTTAATTTTAGACCCACTAACTAATTTATCAGTAAATTTAACGGGTAGTTCAAATGAATATGTCGTAAAACCATTTGGATTAGCCATGGAAGTTGCAAGTGATGGTTATGCAGCAGATGCCAATGGGAGCTTATTTAGATTAACGGGCGAAGCATTCGATTTAAAAATGAATGCGGTGCAGTGGCAAACAGGGCAAGACACTAACAACGATGGTTTCCCAGACAACTACAGCAATATTACAAATAACAACATAGCTAAGCATTTTATTACAGAGCAACCGCTTGTAGAGGCATTACTTAAAGCGCCTACGCCAGGCATTCAAGGTACGCTTGAAGCGATGAGTACTGTTGCGTTTAGTGATACAGGTAGTTTGAGTGAATCTATATCGCAATATAATTACGACCAAGTTGGCATAATTGATTTAACAGCAGGCCTTCAAGATGCCGATTATTTTGGTGCGGGAGATGTAAAAGGTGAGCTATATAACGTTGGTCGTTTTGCACCTTCGCAGTTTCAGGTAGTGGGGGTTCAAGCCGCCGCGCAATGCACGCAATACGGCAGTAATTTAACTTATCTTGATCAACCTTTTGAACTTGGCTTTACAGTACAAGCACAAAATCAAAATGGTGAGCTAATGGCTAATTATAAAGAGGGCTTTGATAAGTCCAGTGTAGACGTTAATGCCGAAAATAATGAAGTAGGTAACTATGTACCTGCAACTAATTTTACTAGCCGCTTAGTAAACCTAGGAAATAACAACTGGGGAGATATAAGCGACGGCCAATGGCAAATGAGCCAACTCAACACGACACTTAAAAGATTAGGTGTAGGGCAAGCAGACGGACCGTTCGCTATGGTGAGCTTAATGGCAACGCTTTCTGACATAGAAGGGGCAACACTTATTGATGCAAATGATAAACCTAATACACAAACAGCATGCTCGGGTGGTTGTAATAGCGTACGACTAAATGCATTACCAATAGAGTTTAGATTTGGACGCTTAGTCCTTGGCAATAACGCAGGCTCCGATCTCGACCCTTTACTTATTCCTATGCAGGCTCAGTATTACAACGGCAGTGGATTTGTAAATAACACTGAAGATAACTGTAGTGTATTTGATCATACCCAAATCACTCAAATATCACCTAGCAGCCCACAATTAACCTATAAATATGGGACTGGTGTATCTGGCCAGCTAGAAGCGGGAGTGTATCCGGCAGATAACGGTATTTATGCACAGCCAAATGGTTTGGGTGAATTTACCTTAGAATATAATACTTATGGTTGGTTAAAGTGGGATTGGCAGGGCGATGGAACACAGCTTGATCCTCGTACTATTTTACAATTTGGACGCTTTAGAGGAAATGATCGGGTTATTTACTGGCGTGAAACACGCGAATAGTTGTAAACTAATATAATAATTGAACAAAGCTTGTGTTTTGTGCTGCAAGTACATAGCATAAGGCTTTAATTATAAAAAATAATAACGACCAAATAATTGCCGCTTTTTGGGACTGGAATATATGCGAATTACTCCTTTATCTCTGTTAATTTCAGCTAGTTTGTTAGCTAGTAGTGCATTTGCACAAGACACAGCTACAGTGACTGGAATTGACTCAGAGATTAGTGTTAAACAGACAGAATACGATAACTCGACAAGAATACTTGAAAAACATCTTAAAGAAGAAAGTCAGTTACAAAATCAATTAGAGCTACTTCGTTCTCGTTCTACAGAGCTAGATAAAGAAAAAAACCAAGCGCTCGATGCGATGAACGAAATGTACCGTCGTTTAATTGACGATCCCACAATTAATATTAGTGCGGCTCAATCACGCTATCAAAAAGCGGTGATTGATCATAAGCAAAATAAAGATGACATTTCTATGCAGTTGGCGGCAATTGCATCCCACCGTAAAGATATAGAACAAATTCGTGTTGCTAAGCATACGCTTTTAAATACATTAGAAAGTTTAAAAGAGCAGTTAACTACAGCCCGCGTAGAGCGTTTACGTAACGAGTTTACACGTGAAGGTACGCTTGAGGTTAACCACACTATTAACTGTAAGCGAACAGAAACGCTAGCAGCATGTGAGCAACGCGGTCAGCAAATGGGTCTACAAAAAGCAACTAAACGCTTTGTTGATCAAATTTTTGCAAATCTAACAGAAGAGCGCATTGTTGAGCCAAAACGTAATTTGGCGGGCGCTCAAGTACAAATATTAAGTAGCCATGTAGTTAACAGTGCATTTAGCGGCCAAGGTAATTACAACGTTAACTTAAGTGTAACTATGCGCGGCGAAGTTAATAGCAGCCGTTTATGTAGCTTATTAAGCATAGATAACCGCTATTGTTCTGAGTACGGCACGCCACTTACGGCTGCTTATCAACCAGCGTATAACAATACATTTACTGATAGTCAGTTAACATTCAGTAATAGCGCGGATAATAGCAACACGGTGTCGGTTTCTCGTTTAAATGAGCAGCCAGTACGTGATTATTCAGTTAAACCTGCATCGGTGAAAAAAGATTACCCTTCTATCCTTAATAAGAAGAAGGATCAATCAGTAGAGCTAACATTACGATCAAACGTATACGACGATGAAGTGTTTATCGATGGTGTAAGCTTTGGCTCAACACGCTTGATTACACGTTTACCGCCGGGCATTCATAACATTGAAATACGTAAACTTGGTTATAAACCTTATCAAGCACGTGTTGATTTGAATAAAGCGCAAACAATTAATGCAAATTTAGTAAAAAAGCCTAAGTCGATTGCTGCACCGACCTATACTCGAGAGCAACCAGAAGTAACAACACGCCAGGTTAGTGAAAACGTTAATGTATTAAATGCAAACGTTGAAACGCCGGTTGTCGTTATTCCTGCAGGCAAATTTAAAATGGGCGATATTAACGGCAATGGTTTAGCTAATGAACGTCCAGTAATTGAAAAAGCAATAGCAAATTCTTTCGCTATGCAAAGTAAAGAAGTAACCGTAGGTGCCTACGAAAAATTTGTAGCAAATACAGGTTATAAAACTCAAGCGGAAAAAAATAAAGGGTGTGCGTATTATTTAAATGGCGAACCAGTATGGGAAGCAAATTTAAATTGGCGTAATCCTGGTTTTGAGCAAGGCAGTGACTTTCCTGCTGTATGTTTAACTTATAACGATGCAAAAGCTTACGCTGAGTGGTTATCTGGTCAAACAGGACAGCAATTTCGTTTACCTAACGAAGTTGAGTGGGAATACGCAGCACGTGCAGGAACTGAAACAGAATACCCTTGGGGTAACGAAATTGGTAAAAACCTAGCTAACTGTGGTTGGTGTGGTAGTGAATGGTCAAACAGACGTGCATCACCAGTAGGTTCTTTTTCTCCAAATGCATTTGGATTATACGATACCGTAGGCAATGTATGGGAATGGACCGATAAAGAATCAGGTGAGTCTGATGTAGCAGTAAGAGGCGGAGCGTGGAACTTTGCACCAAGCCTTGCTCGTGCATCTACGCGTTTAATTTTAGCGCCTGATTTTAGATCTAACTACATTGGTTTTCGCTTAGTTCGCGAACGATAAAACTCAATTAAGGAAGCTTTGCTTCCTTTTTTCACAAATTCACAAAGGCGCTGCGCTTTATATTGCTCATATAGTTGAGCATGTTAAAGTGAGGCAGCTAATATAAGAACGTATTTCAAAGGTCATCCAGCCTCATGTTTAAAAAACTCCGTGGTATTTTTTCTAACGATCTATCGATCGACTTGGGTACAGCCAATACCCTAATTTATGTAAAAGACGAAGGCATTGTATTAAATGAACCTTCTGTTGTTGCTATCCGCCAAGAGCGTGCTGGTGGACCTAAAAGTGTTGCATCTGTAGGTACAGAAGCAAAGCTTATGTTAGGTCGTACACCGGGTAATATAAAAGCGATTCGTCCAATGAAAGACGGTGTTATTGCTGACTTTTTTGTAACAGAAAAAATGTTACAACACTTCATTAAACAAGTGCATAACAATAACTTTATGCGTCCAAGTCCACGTGTACTAATTTGTGTACCGTGTGGTGCTACTCAAGTAGAAAAACGTGCAATACGTGAATCTGCAATGGGTGCAGGTGCTCGTGAAGTTTACTTAATTGAAGAACCAATGGCAGCAGCTATTGGCGCAGGCTTACCAGTATCAGAAGCAACCGGTTCTATGGTTGTTGATATTGGTGGCGGTACAACTGAAGTTGCTATTATTTCACTTAACGGCGTTGTTTACTCATCATCTGTTCGTATTGGTGGTGATAAGTTTGACGAAGCTATCATTAATTATGTACGCCGTAACTTTGGTAGCTTAATTGGTGAAGCGACAGCTGAAAATATTAAGCATCAAATTGGTTCTGCGTTTAAAACTGATGAGCCAATCGAAATTGAAGTGCGCGGTCGTAACCTTGCTGAAGGTGTTCCGCGTTCATTCACACTTAACTCACACGAAATCCTAGAAGCTCTACAAGAGCCATTAATGGGTATTGTGAGTGCAGTAATGGTTGCGCTTGAGCAATCACCACCAGAGCTGGCATCAGATATTTCTGCACACGGTATGGTACTTACTGGCGGTGGCGCATTGTTAAAAGATTTAGACCGTTTATTAATGGAAGAAACGGGTATTCCGGTTGTTGTTGCTGATGATCCACTTACATGTGTTGCACGTGGTGGTGGTAAAGCACTTGAAATGATCGATGTTCATGGTGGTGACGTTTTTAGTTACGACTAATGAAATTAATGTTTGGACGCACAGTCTCTTTGCAACTGCGACTTTTTGTCGCAGTGCTTTTGAGTATCGCACTCATTGTTGGAGACAGATATACGCAAGGTGGTACCGTTGTTCGTACCAGCCTCAATACCTTAGTTAGCCCACTAATTTATGTTGCTAATTTACCCTACGAATTATTTAGCTTAAGTGCTAAAAGCCTGCATACACGAGAGCAACTTCTTACTGAAAATGAAGCGCTGAAAAAAAAGCAAATGCTACAAAGTGAGCAACTTCAGCAGTATCAATTTCTAGCCAGAGAAAATCAAAAACTACGCGCCTTATTAGGCTCATCTGCAAAGCAATCAAATCGTAAAATTATTGCTCAAGTACTTTCTGTGCATTCAAACCCGTATAGCCATCAAGTTGTTATAAATCGTGGTACCACCGATGGACTTAGTGAAAGCCAAGCCGTCATTGATGAGATGGGTGTAGTAGGGCAATTAACTAAAGTAGGGTCAACTACGTCACGCGTATTACTCATGACCGACACTACGCATGCCACACCTGTGCGTATACTGCGTAACGATGTGCGAACTGTTGTTGAGGGCATAGGTAAAATTAACGTCGTTAAGCTCTCTCACGTTCCGCACAGCTTAGATGTGCGAATTGGCGATGTACTTGTTACATCAGGATTAGGTGGCACATTCCCAGAGGGATACCCGGTGGCTGTAGTAACCGAAATAAACCGTGATGAAGGCCGCCCGTTTGCACAAGTTTTTGCAGAACCTATTGCGCAATTAGATCGCATTCGTTTGCTGGTTATTTTATGGCGTAATCAACAGGAGCAAATCAGCGATGATTAACCGTTATTCATTGTTAATTGCGCTAAGCATCTTTTTTGCTTTAATAATGGCATTAATGCCGCTCCCTTTTTCGTTTGAACCATTTAGACCTGACTGGGTTTTACTTGTACTTATGTATTGGTCGTTGGCAGTACCGCATCGTTTAAATATTGGTACTGCTTGGGTTGTTGGTTTATTAATAGATTTAGCATCTGGCTCACCGTTAGGTGTGAACTCGCTTACATTTTCAATATGTATATTTGTAACCGCGAGCAACTTTCAAAAAATTCGTAACTTTTCGCTTTGGCAACAGAGCTTATTAATTGGTTTGTTTTTAACGCTGTATCATTTAATGCAGTTTTGGCTAAATCACTTTTTGTTAGGGGTTTACTTTAATCCACAGTATTTATGGCCAGTAGCAACCGGAATGGTTAGTTGGTTTTGGGTGTTTTTACTACTTCGTAAATATCGCAGACATTTTAGGATCAGGTAATGACTACCGCAGTATATTTGGCATCAGCCTCTCCCCGTCGTAAAGAGTTATTAAGCCAATTAGGTGTCGAATTTACACAATTTAGTGTTGATGCAGATGAAAGCCCACTTCCAAACGAGCAACCTAGAGCACTTGTTGAGCGTTTAGCTCGCTTAAAAGCCCAAAGCGGTGTAGAGCTTGGATATACCGATCGCCCTGTACTTGGTAGTGATACCGTGGTTGTTATCGATAACGAATCACTGGGTAAACCTCGTGATAAAAACGATTTTATACACACATTAAAACGTTTATCAGGTAACACACATCAAGTACTTACCGCAGTAGCATTTGCGACGCAAAATGATGTGCTTAGCTGTGTTGTAAGCACAGATGTCACCTTTAAAACTTTAACTGATGAAGAAATAAATACCTACTGGGATTCTAATGAGCCACAAGATAAAGCTGGTGGCTACGGTATCCAAGGTTTAGGCGGCCGCTTTGTAACTCACATTGCGGGTAGCTATTTTTCTGTTGTAGGCTTACCTTTATATGAAACCGAACAATTATTAAAAACATTCTTAAGAAGGTAACATGAGTACAGAATTACTGATCAATGTCACACCGAGCGAAAGCCGTGTTGCCCTAATAGAAAACGGTGTACTGCAAGAAATACAGCTAGAGCGAATTGGTAATCTAGGTATTGTAGGCAATATTTACCTAGGAAAAATAAGCCGTGTACTTCCGGGTATGCAGGCTGCTTTTGTTGATATCGGCCTTGAAAAAGCAGCATTTTTGCATGCATCCGATATTGTAAATAGTGCCTCTATTGTTGAAGGCGTAGACGACGTACCAATAAAAAAAGTACAAGATATTAGAGAGTTAGTTCGTCAAGGCCAATACATTATGGTGCAAGTGGTAAAAGATCCGCTAGGCACTAAAGGTGCAAGACTCACCACTGATATAACTATTCCTTCTCGCTATTTAGTGTTTATGCCAGATGCGACCCATGTAGGGGTTAGTCAGCGTATTGAAACTGAAGAAGAACGCTCACGCCTTAAAAAAATAGTCGCAGAATATGGCGATGAAAATGGCAGCNGGCTCGTCGCAAAAAAACCAGTAAGGCCAGCATCCTTCACGAAGATTTAACGCTTGCCTTTAGAACCCTACGTGACTATGTAGGCGAAGATATGGAGCGCATTCGTGTTGACTCTAAACTTACTCATGAAGAGCTAAAGTTATTTACTGAAGAGTTTGTTCCACAACTGTCTCAAGTACTCGAATACTACCCAGGTGAGCGACCTATATTTGATTTGTTTGACGTTGAAAACGAAATTCAAAAAGCACTACATCGTAAAGTCACGCTAAAATCTGGTGGTTATATAATTATTGACCAAACAGAAGCAATGACGACTGTTGATGTTAATACTGGTGCATTTGTGGGACATCGTAATTTAGAAGAAACAATTTTTAATACCAACGTAGAAGCAACCTCTGCAATTGCTCGCCAGCTTAGGCTGCGTAATTTAGGCGGTATTATCATTATCGACTTTATCGATATGGTAAGTGAGGATCATAAGCGCCGAGTATTACATTCACTTGAATCAGCACTTGCAAAAGATCGCACTAAAACAAATATCAATGGGCTTTCAGCACTTGGGCTTGTTGAAATGACGCGTAAACGTACACGCGAAAGCTTAGAGCATATTTTATGTGATGTATGCCCTGCGTGTTCTGGTCGTGGTTCACAAAAAACAGTTGAAACGGTTTGCTACGAAATACTACGTGAAATAGTGCGTGTTAACCGAGCATACGCTGCCGATAAGTTTATGGTGTACGCAGCGCCTGCTGTGAGCGAAGCCTTACTAAACGATGAGTACCATAACCTTGCCGAGCTTGAACTATTTATTGGTAAGCAAGTCAATATTCAAACAGAGAGCTTATACAGCCAAGAACAGTTTGATGTGGTAATGATGTAATGAAAGCAAAAGCGGTCTGTTTTTTTTGTTTTAGAAAGTTATGGCAGACCTGCGCCATAATTTTGGTATTACTGGCCGTTATTGTTTCAATTTTAAAATATACCCTCCCGTATGCAAACGAATACAAAGGGAATATAGAAAGCTATTTACACGAAAAGTTTGAAATAAGCTTATCTATAGGTGAAATATCAGCTAGTTGGCAGGGCAGTGGTCCTGCATTAGTATTAGAGAATTTATCGTTTAAAGATAACGAAACTGCACCAATATCACTCACCATTGCTAAAACCAGCTTAGAGCTAAACTTATGGGAAAGCTTAAAAGCGCTGCAACTTAGATCTAATTATTTTGTTATTAATGGTTTTCATACCAGTGTAAATATCACCAACTTATTTAAAACCGGTGACGACGAAGTCTCTTTTGAGCAAAAAGAGCTAATTGAAGAACTGTTTTTGGGTAAAACGGGTCATTTTGCAATAGAAAATTCCAGTATTAACTTTGTTCTAGAAGACGGTAAAGAGCGTAAGTTACTCCTCAAAAATATTGTTTGGCAAAATGAAGATGAGCAGCATCTTGGTAGTGGGAGCTTAGCACTGCCGGGTATTTCGGTCGGTGATTTTGATGCGCGCATAGCACTCACTGGCGATACCCTAGAGCAAGTTGCGGGCGACATTTATGTGCAGGCTAACAAAGTCGATGTATCTAACTGGTTAGCGCAATATATAAATACGCAAAAGCAACAACTGCATAGCGATATTAATTTACAAGCGTGGCTAAAACTAGATAAAGGTTTTGTAAGCGATATAAAAATGCAGTGGCTACCAAGCTTTGTGCGTTGGCAGCGAGAAGAGCAAAGCCAACAAGTTAGCTTGAGTGAAGGTGGATTCCATCTATATCCCGAGCAAAATAGCTGGCACTTAAAAAGCACCGGTTTAACATTTAATAGTAACGATAAAGCATGGCCAAGTTTAGAGTTTGAAGCTCAATTAGGGGCGACAAATGAAGTGTGGCTCCATCAAGTTGATTTTGAATTACTGAGTAACCTAGCAGGGCTAAGTAATTTTAATGCACTTGAACCATTTTTAGAGCGCCAACCTAGCGGGCAAATAGATCAAGCTTATTTAAATTTTTCCAATGCACAGCAATGGCAATTATGGTTTGAGGCTGACAATATTGGTTGGCAAGAATTAAGATCAGTACCTGCAGCACAAGGACTTAGAGTAAATGGTTTACTTAATCAAAGTAGTGGTCGAATAAATTTATTTGGCGAAAATGGCACATTAGTTACAGGCGAAAGCTTTAGTAACGACATAAATTATAATCAGCTAAATGTAGAGCTAGATTTAGCTAAGCGAGATGATGGCTGGCATATAAGTAGTGACAATATATGGTTTGATAATGATGAAGTCACTCTTGCTGCAGAATTACAAATTAGTCTAACAGATGATCCTCGATTAGATCTTTACGCTGAAGCGTTCGCCCCAGATGCCAAAATTGCAGGTCATTATTTCCCATTAAAAGCAATGAGCCCTGAGCTCGTTAGCTATTTAAATGGCGCAATTAAAGGCGGAGAAATATCTAAAGCACAAGTCTTATTTGCAGGACCTTTATCGGGCTTTCCATTCACCGATGGTAGTGGCCAGTTTGGTGTATTAGCGCAAATAGACAACGCAACCTATGAGTTTGATCCTGATTGGCCTTTGGTCACCAATGCCGACGTACAGCTACATTTTGATAATGAGCGTATGGACATATATAGCCAGCAAGGTAAGTTGGTTAATTTAGATATTGGTAATAGTGTACAGGTAAGCATTGCAGATTTAATGCATGCTGATGAACTTATTGTGCAAATTGATAAAAAAGCACAAATGGAAAAGTTACATGACTTTTTTGCAGCGACACCTATTGCCAAACCTCTTGCTGAAATTTTTAAAGTTGTGCAGGGCAAAGGCGAAGCCGATGCCAGTATTGAGCTTTTAGTAGGCTCAAAGTTTAAAGGCGGAGCCAGTGTTAGCGGCAAGGTTAATTTAAATGACTTGCCAGTATTTATAGCAACACCAGGTATTGAGTTTAAAAATTTAACTGGCGAGCTTAATTTTAAAAACGACAATATCACACTTAAAAATGCGACTGCGAAATGGCTGGGTATGCCGCTAACTATTAATTACAGCAGTAAAAGTGATGCAAAAAATTACCAAGCAAACATAGATATAAACGCCAAAATTGACGCCGATACACTAATAGATAGTGGACAAGGTATATTAAAAAATTATTTAAGCGGGCAAAGTGATGTTGATATTGGCTTAGTACTTAACTTTACCGAGCAAGGCTTTAATTACCGTGCACAGGTAAACTCAGAACTACTTGGCTTAACGAGTAACTTACCCGCACCTTATAATAAAAATAGTGAACAAGTGTGGGCGCTTGATGCAATAGTACAAGGTGATGATATTTCTAATCTCATTACAGCAAACGCTAATCAACAGTTTTACTTTAATGCTATTTTAGAAAATGGTAAATCACAGTTTAGCAATGTCCATTTTGTGCTCGGAAAACAAGATTTAGGATTAAACCAAAAAGATTTAAGCGTAAATATAAATCTTGAACAGAGTGAATTAGCGCCTTGGTTTGAGCTGATTGATCAAATAATTAAAGCTGGTAAAGCAAACCCAGATCAAGAATCAAAAGGGATTATGCCACCGCTTAATGAGGTGGTCGCAAATATAGGTTTACTTGATGCGAGTAACATCATTTTTAATGATTTTGAAATGCGTTTAGCACCATCAAAAGACGATTTATACCTAAAGCTAAATGCTAAAGAACTTAGAGCTGGGGTTTTTATTCCTACATCACAGCCTAGCCAGCCCATACGAATTAATGCCGATTACTTAAGGCTTAATTTTGCACCGCACAATGAGCAAGCACTTGAAATAACAGATGTACTTCCTGAGAAAGACTTGAGCTGGCTTACTAAAATACCTGCTATTGAGTTTGAATGTAGTGATTGCAAAATTGACCGCTACCAACTTGATAAAGTGAGTGCGTCATTATTAGGAGATGGAGAGCGTTTATCAATATCAGAACTTGTAGTCGATAAAGGCGATCATGTACTGCGCACTAAAGGGCAGTGGCAAAATGGATTAACAACGCTAAGTGGCGAGCTTAAAAGTGATGACATAGGCGCACTGTTTGGTGAGTTTGATATAACCTCCGCGATTAAAGATTCAAAAGCCGATCTAAATTATGATCTTACTTGGCAAGCAGCACCTTATGATTTTGATGTGAAAAGTTTAAGTGGCGAGATAGCTTGGGATTTAGGAGAAGGTCACTTAACTGAAGTTAGCGATGGCGGGGCACGCGTATTTTCGTTACTGAGCCTTGATTCATTAGTACGCAAGCTGAAACTTGATTTTAGAGATGTATTTTCAAAGGGCTTTTTTTATAACAGCATGCAAGGCACTATGCAGTTAGAAAACGGTATTGCTTACACTAAAGATACCAAAATGGACGGTGTACCTGCCGATTTAACCATTAAAGGTTATGCAAATTTAAACACGCTTGATATAGATTATGACCTTGCTGTAGCGCCGCAGGTAACCTCGAGTATTCCGGTTATAGTTGCATGGATGGTAAACCCAGTAACAGGGCTTGCTGCCTTAGCAATTGATAAAGTTATTCATTCTGCGCGCGTCATCTCAGAGATCAACTTTAAAGTAACGGGTAAAATGAACGATCCCATTGTTCAAGAACTCGACAGAAAAAGTCGTGAAGTTACGCTTCCTCAAGCTGCGCAAAATCAGCCACAAGCATCAGTCGATTTAAAACTTAAAGATGCACAAGTAACAGTAACGCAATGAACAAAACTGAAATACTAAGCACTCCCACAATAGTTGCCCTGCAAATGTGTTCAGGGCTAAACCCTGATGACAACATAGCAAGCTTAAAGCGTGCACTTAAAACACTTCCAGCAACAAGACCATTACTTGTTTGTTTGCCTGAGGCTTTTTTAGTGTTTAGTAAAAGTGGTAACGATACGTTACGTGTTGCTAAGCAAGTTAAGCGATACAAACTACAACTTAGTGAATTGTGCCAACACCATAATATTTGGTTAAATGCAGGGACAATGCCTGAGCCATTTAACGAACATAAATATTATGCAGCATCGCACTTATATAATAATCAAGGCGAGCTGGTTGCAACGTATAACAAAATACATTTATTTGATGTAAACGTAGATGATCAAACAGGTAGCTATCGAGAGTCAGATTTTACCCAAGCAGGTAGCGATGTGGTTGTTGTTGATTCTCCCTTTGGTAAAATAGGCTTAACAGTATGTTATGATCTGCGCTTTAGTGGCTTATTCAACGAACTAGTACGCCAAGGCGCCGATATTATTTTAGTACCAAGTGCATTTACAGTCGTCACAGGACAAGCGCATTGGCAGCCATTATTAGCAGCTCGCGCAATAGAAACACAATGTTATGTAGTTGCAGCAGCTCAGTACGGTACACATGAAAATGGCCGACAAACATATGGCCACAGTATTATTATTTCGCCTTGGGGAAATATCCTGAGTGAATTGCCAACAGGCACCGGTTTTATAAGCTGCAACGCAGATTTAGACCAGTTACAAAAAATTAGACGAGATATGCCCGTGCAGTCTCATCAACGATTTAGAGAGCATTTATTATGAATTCGGTTGAACAGCATTTACTACACGACAGCCAGCTAAATAGAGAAGAGCTCGAAAAAACGCTCGCTTACATACATCAGCATAAAGTGGATTACGCCGATTTATATTTTCAATCAAGCCACCACGAATCATGGGTGCTTGAAGACGGCTTAGTTAAAGAAGGCTCTTATAACGTTGAACGTGGCGTTGGTGTACGTGCTGTAAGCGGCGAAAAAACAGGTTTCTCTTACTCTGATGCAATAAATCTCGAAGCGCTAAATAAAGCGGCAACAGCAGCACGTAGCATTGCAGATGCTGGCGAAGATAGAGCGATTAAAGTATTTAGTGATGTTAAAGCTAAAGAGCAGTTTGCACCGCACCAGCCAATTTCGAGTATGAGCGATACCGACAAGGTGAGCTTATTACGCGAACTCGAAAACTATATTCGTGAGCTAGCACCCGATGCAGAGCAAGTAATTAGCTCAATGTCAGCGGTTTACGAAGAAGTATTAATCGCAGCAAGTGATGGTACGTTTGCCACCGATATTCGCCCGCTTATTCGTTTAAACTGCTCAGTACTGCTTGAAAAAAATGGTCGCCGTGAACGCGGTGGCGCAGGTGGTGGTGCACGTTTAGATTATGGTTACTTTAAAGAGCTTGTTGACGGTAAACCGCGTTGGATGGAATTTGCTGAAGAAGCAGTACGCCAAGCTAAAGTAAATCTTGAGGCTATTGATGCCCCAGCAGGTACTATGGAAGTTGTACTTGGTAATGGTTGGCCTGGCGTGCTTTTACACGAAGCGGTAGGGCACGGACTTGAAGGCGACTTTAATCGTAAAGGCGCGTCTGCGTTTAGTGGTAAAGTGGGCCAAAAAGTAGCATCTGAGCTGTGTACAGTTGTTGATGATGGCACAATGGCTGATCGCCGTGGCTCACTTAATGTAGATGACGAAGGCACACCAGCCGCTTACAACGTACTTATCGAAAACGGTATTTTAAAAGGCTATATGCAAGATAAGCTAAACGCGCGTTTAATGGGTGTAAGCCCTACAGGTAACGCACGCCGTGAGTCGTATGCACATTTACCAATGCCTCGCATGACTAATACCTACATGTTAGGTGGTGAGCACAGCCAAGNATTATCAGCTCAGTAAAAAAAGGTGTATTCGCGCCTAACTTTGGCGGCGGACAAGTTGATATAACGTCAGGTAAGTTTGTATTTAGCGCATCAGAAGCGTATTTAATCGAAAATGGTAAAATTACCCAACCAATTAAAGGCGCAACGCTTATTGGTAATGGCCCAGAAGTAATGCAGCAAATATCTATGGTTGGTAACGACTTAGCACTTGATAAAGGTGTTGGTGTTTGTGGTAAAGATGGTCAAAGCGTACCGGTAGGCGTAGGCCAACCAAGCCTTAAAATTGATCAGTTAACAGTCGGTGGTACAGCTTAAATATTACTCAAGCGCGAAGTAAATTCGCACCTATATGCTTGATGTTTATTGTAGGTGAGGTTTTACACCTCGCTTTTTACTTTTAAGCTGGGCTCTATGCGCGAAGTAAATTCGCACCTACGTGCTTGATGTTTATTGTAGGAGAGGTTTTACACCTCGCTTTTTAAATACAGACTTAGAAATAGAGCGCGAAATAAATTCGCACCTACGGTTTGTATTTTTACTTTGTGTAGGCGAGGTTTAGGCTTCTCCTTCATCCTCTTTATTTTTTTCAGCCTCTTTGTACCATAACGCAAAAAAGCATTCTGTTAATTTGTGCTCTATCTCAAGCGCTTTTTCTGTTGGGCAAAACAAGGTAAAGCTTGCTTTAAATTCACCTAAATCGGTTGTACCAAAGTGAATTACCGGTTCTGGGCCAGATATTTTTGCATCAAGTTTGCGCTCAATCATCGAATTATAACGGCTTGCTACTTCTTGAAACTCTTCGCAGTACAGTTTAGCTTGCTCAGTCAATGTGTCGTGAATAGGGTACGGGTTAAAGCTCTCTCTTCGGACAATAATAAAATGATGTGTAACAAAGCGTTTTACAAAGTTTAAGTTTTTAATAGAACTGGTAATCAGCTTATTATTAGGTATGTATATGGTTTTTCTAGAAAATTGATAAGTGTGTATATCAATTTCATGCATGGTTGTTTTAATCCAATCAGTTTCAGCTACTTCACCAAAGTAATCACCTACTTGTATCCAATCACCGACTCTAAACGGGCGGGTTGTTACGAGGTAAAAAAAGCCTATTACACACTGAATAAACTCACGCGTTGCAAGCACAATCGCCACAGCAAAAGCAGCAATAGAAAGTGCAAAGTTTTGAATTTCGGTAGACCACACAAACAGCAGCGATATCATCATTACAAAATTAATAAAATGCTTAATATTGTGTGCGATATAACGAATATCTTTTTCTTTTTTTTCTGCGCGATTTTTAGCCAGCTTATCAACAAGTACTTTTAGTACAAATGCAATTGTGATCATTACAATTGAAAGAAGAAACGGATGCAGCAATATATCTTTAGTCATAATATCCAATTAAACGCGAGTTGATAAAAACAGGCTCAGTATATTGATTTATTAAACCAATTAGCAAATTTAGTGCAAAAAAGTAACCAATAAAAATGGAGCGACGCTATTGAGTTACTTCATCAGTGCAATGTTTGTGATTTTTAGCCATTCTTTTTCGGCATATGAGTACAAGCTCAATGGCTGAAATAAAGATTAGAGTATAGCCAAGCGTTTCTATACCCTCTTCAACAATGTTTTTTACTGCACGTACGTAGTCATCGCCCATTACTGAATGCCAAAATGCGCCTTTGCCCATCATTCGCGAAAATGCGAGTAAAGTAACCATGCCTGATAAGCAAATACCATAACTAGGAGTGAGGCTATAGGCTTTTAAAGAGTTAAAAATACTTCCTCTCTTTGTTATTAAATAAACAAACACGCCAGCTAAAATTGAATAGACGATACTTTGCCAAGCGCCATCAAAAAAGTATAAGTCGAGGTAGGTATCAAACTCTCTTACAAACATCATTGCCGATAACGCAGCAAGTAATACTGCCGGTATTTTGAGTTGAAAGTTAATTCGCGAAGCATAGAAAAACAAAATACAGCTTAAAAAAGTTAAAACATCTTGCATATGTTCAGTAAGAGTTTCTTCACTGTAAAGTGCATACTGTTTTAATTCAAAACCTTCAAGTTGAATTAAATGAGCAACACCCGCTAGGCATAATAAATAAATAAAAGATCGCAGTAAAAACATAAATAACCAAGAGAAACTATAAATGCGCGAGATTCTAATTGTAAAAATGCCTTAAAGCCAAAACAAAATTTAAACTTTTAATATTTTTATCGGACTAATATTTTTGCTGTTAAAATAATGACTTAGATATTTATTTAATGTTGAATGGATGTTTTTAATGTGACGTTTTAAGTAGTTTGTTGTGCAAAATATAACAAGCATTAAAAAGCCCTTACTAATTACTTAACAAGGGCTTTTTATAATTGAGCGCTTAGAGTTTAGCGCCTAGCGCATAGTTACAAATTCTTCCGAGCCTGTCGGGTGAATAGCCACAACGGCATCAAAATCAGCTTTAGTTGCGCCCATTTTCATGGCAACGGCAAAACCTTGAATCATTTCATCAACCGCAAAACCAATACCATGTAGGCCAACTACTTTTTCGTCTGGGCCGGCACATACAAGTTTCATTTTACAAGGCTGGCGATGTTTAGTTACCGCTGTGTACATAGCCGTAAAACCAGATTGGTAAATTTTAACGTTTTCTTCGCCGTACTGAGAAATAGCTTCTTGCTCAGTTAAACCAATAGTACCAATAGGTGGATGACTAAATACAACAGTAGGGACTAAGCTGTAATCCATTTTTAAATCATCTGGTAGTTCTTTATTAAATAAACGCTCTGATAAAGTACGCCCTGCTTTAACTGCTACAGGCGTAAGTTCAATACCGTTTTCGATAATATCACCAACAGCATAAACGTTTTTAGCTGTGGTATTTTGAAACTCATCAACTTTAACAAAACCATCGCTGTTAACTTCTACGCCGGCAGCAGCGACATTAATTGCGTCTGTTGTTGGCTGGCGGCCAATGGCCCAAATTACTTGGTCAACATTATGAGTTTTGCCGTTATCTAAATGTAGCGTTACAGAGCCATCATCTTCTTTTACCAATTTATTTGGTACAGAGTGAGTATGTAAAGTAGGGCCTTCGGCGGCCATTACTTCAACAAGCGTATCTACAATATATGGGTCAAAACTACGAAGTGGGGCATGCTTACGTACAAATAAATGTGTCTCAGTACCTAAACCATGTAATACACCAGCAAGCTCAACGGCTATGTAGCCTGCGCCTATTACTGCAACGCGTTTAGGTTGCTCTTTTAATTCAAAAAAGCCGTTTGAATCAATGCCGTGCTCAGCACCTTCAATATGCGGAATGCTTGGGCGGCCGCCTACTGCAATTAATATATGGTCGGCTGTGTAGTGCTCGCCGTTTACTTCAACTGTTTTATTATCTACAAATTTAGCAAAGCCTTTAATTACAGTCACGCCATTGCTAGCAAGGCCACTGTCATAACCTTTATGAATTCGGCCAATGTAGGCTTCACGGCTTTCTACTAGTTTGCTCCAATCAAAGCCTTTTACTTCAACATTAAAGCCGTAATCTGGGGCATATAAATTAATTGCTTCAGCAACCTGAGCACCGTGCCACATTACTTTTTTAGGTACGCAGCCTACGTTTACACACGTGCCGCCCATGTGTTTTGCTTCTATAAGTGCTACTTTAGCGCCACGCATTGCCGCTCTATTTGCAGAGGCAATACCACCACTGCCACCACCGATTGCAATATAATCAAAGTGTTGTGTCATTTTATGTCCTTAGGCGTTGAGTTTTATGCGCATTAGCATAACATTAAGTTTTAAAAATAAAGAGTGTTTAGGTGACCTATGTTTAGTAAAAAAACATTCGAATTTCTTGCTCAGCTTGATAAAAACAATAATAGAGACTGGTTTAACGACCATAAATCACAGTATGAGGAATACGTAAGAGAGCCCGCTTTAGATTTCATTAGGCAAATGCAAGCACCACTTGCTGAGGTTTCTAGCCATTTTGTCGCATCAGATAAAAAAGTGGGCGGTAGTTTAATGAGAATCCATAAAGACGCGCGTTTTAGTAAAGATAAAACCCCATATAAAATTAATGTAGGGATTCAATTTCGCCATTTTATGGGAAAAGACGTACACGCCCCGGGTTTTTACTTTCACTTAGCAAATGACGAATGTTTTGTAGGTGCTGGTATTTGGCGACCAGAATCAAAGGCGCTTAACGCAATTAGAACCTGCATAGATGAAAACCCAAATAGCTATAAAAAAGCAATTTATGATGAGCAATTTAAATCTATATTTGAAATGTCAGGAGAATCGCTAAAACGCCCGCCAAGAGGTTTTGAAAAAGAGCATCCCTTAATAGATGAGCTCAAACGAAAAGACTTTATAGCCATTAGCCCACTTACTCAAAAGCAAATATGCAGTAATAACCTAGTTGATACGGTATTAGAGCGTTATAAAGTGGCCGACTCATTAATGGGTTATTTGTGTTTTGCTCTGGAGCAACCTTATTAAAATTAAACAACTTAAAAGCAGTTGAGTTGTTTTTTTACTTTTAGACCCAATTTAAAATGTAATGCATTAACGCAAAGAGAGTATTTATGAGCAACCCATTAATTGGCCTTGAAGGCTTACCACCATTTTCAAAAATAAAGCCGGAGTACGTAGTACCAGCACTAAAAGACGGTATCGAGCTTTGTCGTAAAGCCATTGATGACGTGTTAGCTAAAGGCTCGTATACGTGGGATGACTTAGTATTACCCCTTGAAGAAGCCGACGATAAATTATCGCGTATGTTCTCCCCTGTATCGCATTTAAATTCAGTAATGAATAACGACGAATTACGCGAAGCTTACGAGCAGTGCTTACCGTTAATATCTGAATATTCAACATTTGTAGGTCAGCATCAAGGTTTATACAACGCGTATAATACGCTTTATAACAGTGACGAATTTAAAACGCTGACTACAGCACAACAAAAAACAATTACTAATGCGCTACGTGATTTTAAATTATCGGGTATTGCTCTGGCGGCAGAACAGCAAACACGTTACGGCGAAATTAGCGCGCGTTTATCAGAGCTTGCCTCAAAATTTGGTAACAACGTAATGGATGCCACACTTGCTTGGCACAAACATATTACTGATGAGAGTGATTTAGCAGGCTTGCCAGAATCTGCTTTAGCACTTGCAGCTGACACAGCAAAAAGTAAAGAATTAGATGGTTGGTTATTTACACTCGATTTTCCATCGTATTTACCAATAATGGCTTACGCAGATAACCGCGAATTACGCAAAGAAACTTACACCGCGTTTTCTACGCGCGCATCAGATCAAGGCCCTAACGCCGGTGAGTTTGATAACTCTGATATTATGAGCGAGGAGCTTGCGCTTCGCCATGAACTTGCACAGTTACTAGGGTTTAGCAGCTACGCTGAAAAGTCACTCGCGACTAAAATGGCCGAAACACCAGAACAAGTATTCTCATTTTTAGAAGACCTAGCAGCTAAATCAAAACCACAAGCAGAGCAAGAAGTGGCCGAGCTAAAAGCGTATGCTGAGCAAAAACACGGTATTTCTGAATTAGAAGCATGGGATTTTGGTTACTACAGCGAAAAGCTTAAGCAAGAAAAGTATGCAATTTCAGACGAAGTACTACGTCCTTACTTCCCAGCAAATAAAGTGCTTAGCGGCTTATTCGAAACCGTTAATCGCTTATTTGGTATTAGCGTAAAAGAAGTTACTGACTTTGATACTTATCACAAAGATGTACGCTTTTTTGAAATTGTAGATAGTAGCAATACTCTACGCGGACGTTTTTATCTCGATTTATATGCACGCGACCACAAACGTGGCGGCGCGTGGATGGATGACTGTATGGGTCGTAAAGTACGCGCTAACGGCGAACTACAAACTCCAGTGGCTTATTTAGTGTGTAACTTTAATAAGGCGGTTGGCGATAAACCGGCACTGTTTACTCATGACGAAGTAACTACTTTATTTCATGAGTTTGGTCATGGTATTCACCACATGCTTACACAAGTTGATGCCGCGCCAGTGGCTGGCATTAATGGTGTAGCGTGGGATGCGGTAGAGCTTCCTAGTCAGTTTTTAGAAAATTGGTGTTATGACGAAGAAGCCCTGAGCTTTATTTCAGGTCATTATGAAACGGGTGAGCCGTTACCTAAAGAGTTACTTGATAAATTACTAGCGGCTAAAAACTATAACTCAGGCGTACAAATGCTACGTCAAATTGAGTTTTCGTTATTCGATTTTAAAATCCATAACGATTACAAAGTGGGTGAGCAATGCCAAATTCAAGCAGTACTAAACGATGTACGTAGCCGCACATCAATCGTTAAACCGCCTGAGTTTAACCGTTTTCAAAATGGTTTTAGCCATATTTTTGCCGGTGGTTATAGTGCAGGTTACTACTCGTATAAATGGGCTGAAGTACTTTCTGCTGATGCATTTTCTAAATTTGAAGAAGAAGGTATTTTTAACGCTGAAACAGGGCAAGCCTTCATGCAAAATATTTTAGAAAAAGGCGGTAGCGAAGAGCCAATGGAATTATTTAAAAAGTTCCGTGGTCGTGAGCCAAATGTCGACGCGTTACTACGCCATAGCGGTATTGCTGTTTAAAAATTAATATTTAGCACAAACCAAATTAAAGCGCCTATATGGCGCTTTTTTATTATTTTAAAATTATTATCTAATAATTTTTAGTAATTTCATCCTACCGTACTATGCTTTTAGCACACCTAATAAAATGGACTAAGGCATGGCAAAGTTGGTATTGGCAATTGATGACGACAAGTATGTTCATCATATAATTGAAGAGTCTTTAGCAGGGTTTTGTAAAATAATTCATGCAAAAGATGGCGATGAAGGATTAAGGCTAACCAATAAATACAACCCAGATATTATTTTACTCGATATTGAAATGCCAGGTATGTCAGGTTATGACGTATGTAAAACTATAAAGCAGAGTCAAAATACTCAGGATATTCCCGTTATGTTTCTCTCATCCAAAATAGAGCTGAGCGATCGGGTAAAAGGTTATAGCGTCGGCGCATCTGATTACATTACAAAACCTTTTAACGCAGAAGAGTTAATAGCGCGAATAAAGGTACTTTACGAATATAGGCAAAAATGCGCAAAACTAAAATTGGATATAGTAAAAGCGAATAAAACAGCTGAAATAGCAATGACAGAGTCGGGCGATATGGGGCGTATAATGCGCTACGTTGGACAAAGTTATCACGCTAATAACTTTCAATCGTTGAGTGAATACTTTTTTACTTTTTTTGCTCCTTTAAATTTAGATGTTGTGGTGGTGTTTTGGTATCAAGGGAAAGGTATTTTTTACAGCCAGCAAAGTGGTGTTTGCCCGTTAGAGCAAGAGCTGCTTGAGCAACATCGACATGCTCAACGATTTGTTGATATTGGTAGCAGTACTATTATTAATTATCCCAAAGTATCCCTTTTGATAAAAAATATGCCTGTTGATAACGATGCTTTGTACGGGCGCTATAAAGATCTTTTCCCGCATATATTAGAAGTGACCAACGAGAAGGTTGTTACCATGGAAAGAAGCGAAAGCAGTTATGAGCAGGCAGCTCAAATAAGTACAGCCCTTCAAGACATTGTTAAGCAGTTAACTACTCAAAATATAGAGCAAAACAAAAGTACTAAAGAGTTTATAGAGCAGCTACATGAACTTGACTGCGCTATTAAGATACAACAAACACAAGCAAATCCTGCGGATCTCACTTTATATATATCTCAATTGGATCAAACAATGCAGTTATTTGTATCGGCTAATAGTGATTTAGCCTTTATCAAATATCAGCTTAAGCAAGTTGCCGAAAGCCGCAATGAACTTATATCTAATTTACGTACTAAAGCGGAAGCCGCAAAGGTCAATACGAATCATCATAGTGATATAGAGCTATTTTAGTGCTTTAAAGTAAAGCGGTTGATATACTACAGGCGTATTTTATCGTCGGAGTTTATTGTGGTTATTCAGTGTGCTTTTAAAGAGTTACGCCCTTATTTAAATGAATTAGAAACACGCTTTGGTTTAGCCCAATGGGCGCAAAATTGCAGTGGCTTTAGCTTACATTACGATGATAAAGGGTTAAGTCTATTTAAAACCGACGAGCCTAAACTAGGTGCAATTAACGTTGATTTTGTAACCGGTGCTGCCGCCCATAGGCGTAAGTTTGGCGGTGGTAAAGGGCAAGCAATTGCCAAAGCGGTGGGTTTAAATAAAGGCGCAACGCCTGTTGTACTTGATGCTACCGCTGGTTTAGGGCGAGATGGTTTTGTACTTGCCTCGCTAGGGTGCAAAGTTATATTACATGAACGTCACCCGGTTGTAGCTGCACTTTTATACGATGGGTTAAAGCGAGCCTATAGCGATATTGAAATTGGTTTGTGGATGAAAGAAAACATGAGCCTAATATTTGGCTCAAGCCATACTTTGCTCTCTCAATGCGAAAGCATGCCCGATGTTGTTTATTTAGATCCCATGTTCCCGCATCGCGAAAAATCAGCATTAGTAAAAAAAGAAATGCGCGTATTTCAAGAGCTTGTTGGTGCAGACAACGACGCTGACGACCTACTTGATTTTGCCTACCCACTTGCCAGTAAGCGCGTCGTTGTAAAACGCCCCGATTACGCCCCATTCTTAAACGAAAAAACCCCAAGTATGCAAATCAAAACCAAAAAGAACCGTTTTGATGTCTATGTAAAAGCGGCAATGGTTTAAGCATCAAAACAAATCGGCGTTATATCCCTAGAACTTATGTCGCTGAAACCATACTTTGACATAATACAAGCATACTGTGACATAATTAAACCATACTTTGACATAAAACTTACTTAAGAAAATGCAGGGAAAATAAATTTATTTACTATCATGAACTTATATTTTTATTTAAGCATAGTGTGACATAACCATTTTTTATTTGTATATTATGTATACAATGATAATAAAAATACTGGTTTAGCGCATGTATATACGTAACTTAAGAAAACCTTCCCCTAATAAGAATGTATTCAAATTTGCTAGCACTAAAGTTGGCAATGTAATTATGTGTGAAAGTACATTAGAGTTTAATGCTTGTTTTCATAATGAATATAACGATTTAATCGAAAGCTATGGTAGTCAACCAGAGGGTTTTAAGTATGAGTTCATGGGTAAAAGCTTGCCTTATACCCCTGACACGGTAGTCGTATACAAAGATAAATGTGTAAAATATCATGAGTATAAGTATGAAACAGAAACAGCTGAGCCTTTATTTAGAGAAAGGTTCTCTGCAAAAAGAGCCGCTTGTCTAAAAATGGGCGTTCAGTTGATTTTAGTAACTGAAAACCAGATTACAAAAGGACTTGCTTTGAATAACTTTAAGCTATTGCATCGATACTCGGGTGTTTACGGTATTAAAAATATTCAGAGTGAAATGCTTAATTTTATTAATAAATCAGGAGCAATAAACTTAGTTGATGTAAAATCTCAATTTAATTTGTCAATTGGTGAAGCACGGTCTTTTTTATATGCATTGCTTCATAAAGGTTTGTTGAAAGCAGATTTAGAGGATGATGATCTAAGTAATAACCCAACATTATGGGTTACACCATGACAGATTTTTTCGATGAATTTAATGAATCATTAGCGCCACTCAAACCGCAAACACCTACACGATATGTCAAATTAGATGACGCTAACTTAATCAAACGTGATTTGGATACTTTTTCAGATACTTTAAAAACGAAGCGCTACAAAGATATAAACTAATTATCTCTATAGATAAAAAGCTTTCAGCTGGGTGGACCCAGCGAAATTTAGATCCTATTTTAGATGAGATTTTTAAAGAGGATGAGCAAGCTCGGCCAAATTGGCGCACTATTGCTCGCTGGCGTAAAAAGTACCTTGAAAGTAATGGAGACCTAGCGTCTCTTGTGGTTAAGAACCATAGAATGGGTAACCGAATCAAGCGTATAGAAGGCGATGAAAGTTTTTTTGATAAAGCATTAGAGCGTTTTTTAGATGCTAAAAGGCCTACTATAGCCACTGCATACCTGTATTATAAAGACCTTATTATTATTGAGAATGAGAGTATTGTTGAAGGCAAGATTCCAATCATATCCTACAATGCTTTTAATAAAAGAATCAAAGCCATCCCTCCATATGCGGTTGCGGTCGCAAGGCATGGTAAGTTTAAAGCAGATCAATGGTTTGCTTACTGTGCTGCTCATGTACCCCCTACAAGAATATTAGAGCGTGTAGAGATTGATCATACCCCACTTGATTTAATTCTACTTGATGATGAGTTACTTATCCCTATAGGGAGACCTTATTTAACATTACTTATTGATGTATTTAGTGGTTGCGTTCTTGGTTTTCATCTTAGTTATAAATCTCCTTCGTATGTATCTGCGGCTAAGGCTATTGCTCATGCGATTAAGCCAAAGTAACTTGATTCTCTGAATATACAACTACAAAATGATTGGCCTTGCTTTGGTAAATTTGAAAATTTAGTAGTAGATAATGGTGCTGAGTTTTGGTCAAAAAACTTAGAGCATGCTTGTCAGTCAGCAGGAATCAACATTCAATATAGCCCTGTACGCAAGCCTTGGCTCAAACCATTTATAGAGCGTTTTTTTGGAGTGATGAACCAATATTTCTTGCCGGAAGTTCCAGGTAAAACATTTTCAAATATATTAGAAAAAGAAGAATACAAACCTGAGAAAGATGCAATTATGCGTTTCTCAACTTTTGTTGAAGAATTTCACCGCTGGATTGTAGACGTATACCACCAAGATAGTAATTCACGTGAAACTCGTATCCCAATTAAGCGATGGCAACAAGGGTTTGACGTTTATCCTCCTTTAACTATGAGTGAAGAAGATGAGGCGCGTTTTACTATGCTAATGCGCATCTCAGACTCAAGAAAGTTAACTAGAAACGGTATAAAATTTCAAGAATTAATGTATGACTCGACTGCTTTAGCTGATTATCGTAAATATCATCCGCAAACAAAAGAAACTTTAAAAAAATTGATTAAAGTTGACCCTGATGATATTTCAAAAATTTATGTTTACTTAGAAGAACTGGAAAGCTACCTAGAAGTACCGTGTACAGATCCTACCGGTTATACGGATGGGTTAAGTATTTATGAGCATAAAACAATAAAAAAAGTTAACAGAGAAACCATCAGGGAATCTAAAAATAGTTTGGGTTTGGCTAAAGCTCGTATGGCTATACATGAGCGAGTAAAACAAGAGCAAGAGGTTTTTATTGCATCAAAAACTAAAGCTAAGATAACGGCCGTTAAAAAGCAGGCTCAAATAGCTGATGTAAGTAATACAGGAAAGGGTACCATTAAGGTCTCTGAAGAAAGTGCAGCCCCTGTGCACAAAAATATTAGTAACGATGCTTTCGATGATTGGGATGATGACTTAGAGGCATTTGAATGAATGCCTTAACAGAAATAAAGATAGAACAGTTACGCAACTTTAGCGATTGCATCGTTATGCACCCACAAATTAAAGCAATTTTTAATGACTTTGATGAATTAAGATTAAACCGTAAATTCCAATCAGATCAGCAATGTATGCTTTTAATTGGTGATACAGGAGTTGGAAAAAGCCACACCATTAATCACTACAAAAAAAGAGTTCTAGCTACTCAGAATTATAGTCGAAACACTATGCCAGTCCTAATAAGTCGTATATCAAGAGGTAAAGGCTTAGATGCAACTTTAATCCAAATGCTGGCAGATCTGGAGCTATTCGGAAGTAGCCAAATGAAAAAGCGAGGCTACAAAACAGAGCTTACTAAAAAGCTTGTAGAAAGCTTAATTAAAGCCCAAGTTGAGTTACTCATCATTAACGAGTTTCAGGAGTTAATAGAGTTTAAAAGTGTACAAGAACGACAACAAATCGCAAATGGGTTAAAGTTTATTAGTGAAGAAGCCAAAGTGCCAATAGTACTGGTTGGTATGCCTTGGGCTGCAAAAATAGCTGAAGAACCACAATGGGCTTCTCGCTTAGTTAGAAAAAGAAAACTTGAATACTTTAGCTTAAAGAACGACAGCAAGTACTTTCGCCAATATTTAATGGGCCTAGCGAAGCAAATGCCATTTGATGAGCCACCTAAGCTTGAAAGTAAACATACTACAATGGCGCTATTTGCTGCATGCAGAGGGGAAAATAGAGCTCTTAAACATCTACTGATGGAGACTTTAAAATTAGCACTAAGTTGTAATGAGTACCTTGAAAATAAACACCTTATTACAGCTTATGGCAAGTTTGATTTTTTTAATGACAAAGAGTCACTAAAGTTAAAAAATCCCTTTAAACAAGATATTAAAGATATTAAAATTTATGAGGTAATTAAAAACTCATCGTATAACCCAAATGCATTGGACCCTGAGGATACGCTCATAGGTCGAGAGTTTTCGATAGTAAAGTAAGCAGGCCTTAATTATGGGAGAGTAATAAAGATATTCCTACTCAAATCACATAATCAAAACTAACTTTTAGGGCTTATCTTTTTATTGAGTAACAGTTATCGAAACCAAAGTTCATTCACTTTATCTTAAACCGTGTTTTCACGACAACCCCCCTAGATAGAAGCCTGATGTGTTAGTAGCGCACATTCGGACCTGTTCGAGGGATCATTAATACTCATTTCTACCGCGGTTATCAAAGGCACAAAAAATGAGTTTTATAAGCCGAGGTAGCTATATCTATAACGTATAAAATTTCTCAATTTAATGTATAACTTTATCAAGGTTTACTTCTTTAATCAGCTTATCAAGTACTTCAAAAGTACTATTTAGATCATCTTTATAAAAAGCAATATAGTTAACTGAAACAACTTCTCTATCAAGATATGATTGCGCTGTTTCTTTTACCGTACTCCCGTACTTTCCCCAATATTTAGCAAGCATATTTTTATCTAGTACACTAGTAAGGCTATCTAAAGTTGGAACATAGCCTTTATCGGTTTGTTCGGTAAAGTAACTATCACTAAAATTAGAAAGACAATAGTCTAAAAAATAGATAGGGTTTTTTGCATTTTTTTCGGGGTTAAAGCAGATATCAAAAAGATATCTATTCATTAAAACTGAGATATTATGATTATCATATTCTCCACTCTCATCGTAGTATCCACAACCAATACCAGCTCTGCTTGAAGCTGCTTTATTACTTAGCTGGTAAATTACGAAAGACTTAATTGATGTCTTAGCCTCATTTATATCCCTATTTGTTTCCATTTTAGTCTTAAATCTTATTTCTTTAAATCTTCTATCACCTAAAAACATTTCTTTCGGTGTTTCATCAAGAATACATAAAAAGTTTTTTTGTTTATCAATATACTCCAATTTGAATAACGTAAAGATAGCTTGAGAGATTTTTCTCATTTCTAATATCTCTAATTTATCAACAGCACCCGTAGTTTCAGCATTAGGATCTTGGTCTAGAATTAGAGCATCATATAAGTTAAAGATTTGTCCACCCCTAGCGATTGAACATAGTAGCCTAAATAGCATAAGATCCTTCCAACCTATAGCTCCTCTCTCTTGGATAATTAAAGACCGGATTATTGATAGGTGGTTGTTTTTTTTACCAAAAATTAGTTGAGCAATTTTTTGATTGCAAGCTTTAGTGTTTTGCCGACGTCCATCTGACAGTTTCGCCCAATTCGCTTTTGCTAATATAAGAATTATAGAGTGTATTGATCTATGTCTTAAACCTTGTCCGTTGTCTGAAAGCGATGGGTAGTTAGGTAATTCTTGAATAATCGCCTTTATTGCTTCACAGGCAGTTTTTTCATCTAATTGGCGAGCTTTGCTTATAAGCATGCTCCAAAATTGTTCATGTGTATCTATCGAGTCAAAGTCATCTGAAGCTAAGATTAATCTTATGTCGGCTCCTCCTAGAACTCTATTAATCGCTGTATTGTAAAATGAAAATGTTTTTTGAATCTCAGGCTTAGTGTAGTGGTCAATAAAATTTGGCCACAGTTTTAGAGTCTTTGTATCTAATCTCAGATTCATTTGGCGCTAAACCAGCATTATAATGATGCGGTCTAACATTGTTGTAATATCCGTTGATATAATCACTCACACTATATTTAGCGTCTATAAAATTCCCATATCCAACCTTTGGCATCCATTCTGTTTTAAAGCTTCTAAAAAATCGCTCCATTGGCGCATTATCCCAACAATTTCCGCG
>NZ_AUTP01000127.1:0-31753 GCF_000498075.1 Pseudoalteromonas sp. TAB23 | reverse complement strand
TTTTTTAAGTAGATGCTGTATGTACAAGGGGAGTAAGTAGAGATGATGTTTATCGGCATTGATATTAGTAAAGAGAAGATTGATTTATCGTGGTTGAGAGACCAGCTTACAAACAAAATTAAAACAAAAGTCTTTAAAAACAAGCATCAAGACTTTTTAGCAATAGAAAAATGGCTTTTAAATACAACTAAAAGCGCTGCTAATGAGCTCGTTATCACCCTCGAACCAACGGGTGTTTATCATGAAGCACTGATGTATTTTTTACACGAGCAAGGCTTTAATATTATTTTAGCGAATCCCGGTAAAGCTAAAAAGTATGCAGACGCTTTAAACATAATTCATAAAACAGACAAATCTGATGCAACGATGCTTGCTCATTACGGCTGTGCTAAGCACGCAGTCGTTAGTTATTGGCAACCTGATGCATTAGAAGTTAGAGAGCTTAAAGCCCTTATCCGTCGTTTAGATGCGCTTGAGAGTAACCGACAACGAGAAGCTAACCGATTAGAAGCAAGTGAATTCAGCAACGTTTCAGCACGTGTTTGCCAATCGATAAAAGTGACAATCGCGTTTTTAGATGATGAAATTAAACAGCTTAAATCTGACATTGATAACCACATAGATAATGAACCTGATTTAAAAAGAAACAGGAAACTACTTGAGTCTATCCCTGGCATAGGGCCCGTATTATCGAGAGAGCTGACGTATTTGTTTGCGGCTAAAAAATTTAATAAAGCCAAAGAAGCGGCAGCTTATTGTGGATTAATCCCACGGCATAATGAATCGGGTAAATTAAAAGGGCGAACATCAATCAGTAAACTTGGGCCAGCCAGAATTCGATGCAAACTTTATATGGCGGCCATTGTTGCAGGGCAATGGAATAAAACAATAAAGAGACACAAGTTAACGTTAATAAACAATGGTAAAACACCGATGCAAGCTGTGTGTGCAAATATGCGAAAGCTCATTCATATATGTTTTGGTGTAATAAAAAACCAAGAAGCGTTTAAGCTCCAAGAAAGTTAAATACGACCTTGAAGCTTAAAATGAGAGATGGTATCTACAAGTGAACTTAACCACGGTGTTAAACTTTGCCGCTGGGCTTTCACACGAATAGCACTCTTAGCTTATTTTTGAATAAACTCATTGATAATTGCACAAAGAGGAGCGAATGAGGAGGAAATGAGAAGCCATTTAAATAAGTACTTGTGGCTGTTTACTTCTCTAAAGCGCAGCGCCCTCTTAACCTCTTTGTGAATAAATCACTTAAAATATGATTGCACAAAGAGAAGCGAATGAGGAGTAAATGAGAAGCCATTTAAATAAGTACTTTATGAGTTTAGCTCAGTTTGCTCTTAACCCTTTTGTGAAGAAGTTCTATTAAGAGCTTTGCTCGTCACACCAGCAAGCTGTGCGTCTACAAGTCAACTTAAGCACGGTGTTTTAAGTGCTTCAGGCACGCTTCCGCCCTTAGGTTACAGTTCCTAGTTACTGATATAAAACTATTTTTTCGCGGCATAAAGCTGCTGCTACATTTTTAGTTATTATTGCTTAATATCTTTATTATCTACACTTACTTCAATTTTTTGATTAAGTAAGTTAATTAGTAAAATACTGCGCAAGTCGCCATCGGGCTCTTTGTATATTGCTTGTATATTACTGAATGAATCGTTGTTAACATTTACTACATCACCTGTTTTTGGTATTTGTGATTCAGTAGTGTGTGCACGTTCATTTTTTAAATGGTCAATTATGTGCTTAGAAACCAACTGATAACTTGCCCCATAAGAAACAAAACCACCTATTCCACGGGTGTTTTTTACAGCAGAAAAGTTACCTTTTTTTGATTCAAGGCATACAAATAAATAATTAGGGAATAAAGCGGTGTGTTTGACGGTCCGACGACCTTTAACCAACCTTTCGGTAGTTAATTGGGGGTAAAACGCTTCAATCCCTTGATTTTGCAAGTTAGTTTTAGCTCGCTCTTCTTGCTTAGGTTTGCATACGACTAAATACCAACATTCCATAGTAGCCCTTAATACATAACTAAATTGCAAAAAATACAATTCCAAACTAAACAACGGCGGCATTATAGCCAACATAGAGTACTTATGTAAATAAGCCTTAGCGGTTAATAGCCACTCACTTTAACAAATATTGTTATTGAGTTTAAAGGGAGTAAAGGCTTTAACGCTAGTTTAGTACCTATAAAGCCATGTTTAGATTGGGCTAAACAATAGTTTAGCCGCGAAAATTTATTAAAAACTTTAATTAATATTTTTTAAAAATATATATAAGTAAGAGCGCGAAATAAATTATCACCTACAAGTTGGTACGTGTTTGTAGGTAAGGTTATTAATTTAGCCCAAGCGTTAGTACCTTGAATAATTATGGCTTTACTTCTACCTTAAAATTCAATGTAACAAATTGATGACAAGGAAGCAGAATGCAAATACTTCACCACGGAGCGGTTAATGGCGTTACTGGTTCGTGCCACGAGCTGGTAGTTAACGAGCAAACAAGTGTGCTTATTGATTGCGGGTTATTTCAAGGCGAAGACTCTAAAGTCGATCTTTCAATTGAGTTTAATATTACCCATGTTACTGCCCTTATTGTTACCCATTGCCATATTGACCATGTTGGCCGAATTCCTTACTTATTAGCAGCCGGTTTTAAGGGCCCTATTTTTACAAGTATTGCATCGGCCAGCTTATTACCTTTAGTAATAGAAGACGCTTTAAAAGTGGGTGTAACCCGCGACCCTAAAATTATAGCTGCCTGCTTAAGCTTATTAAATAAACGCATAGTAGCTGTTAATTATAAAACGTGGTTTGAACTACCTTGCAAAGGGCCCAGTAAAGCTAAAGCAAGGTTTCAGCGTGCAGGCCATATATTAGGTTCTGCCTACGTTGAAATTGATATTACAAATAGCGATAACAACAAACATCGCGTTGTATTTTCAGGAGACTTAGGCGCGCCATATACCCCGTTACTCCCTTCGCCAAAGCCGCCCTATAAAGCCGACACCCTAGTTATTGAATCAACCTACGGTGATAAAAATCATCAAGGCCGTAAAGAGCGTACTAAAACGCTAAAAAGCATTATTGAACGCGCCGTAGCCGACAATGGTGTTGTTTTAGTACCTGCTTTTAGTATTGGCCGCACACAAGAGCTGTTATATGAGCTAGAGCAACTCATACATAGCTCATCTAAAAAGTCTAAGTGGCGAGACATTCACGTAATACTCGACTCCCCTATGGCAGCCAATTTTACTGAGCAATACAAAAAGTTTAAGCACCTATGGGATAGCGAGGCCAAACGCAAAGTTGCAAACGGTAGGCACCCACTCGATTTTAAAAACCTAACTACGGTTGATTCACACAAAGAGCATTTGACTATTATCAACTATTTAAGTTCGCGGCAAACACCAGCCATAATATTAGCAGCAAGCGGTATGTGCACTGGTGGCCGAATAGTTAATTATCTTGAGCGGTTTTTAAGTGACAAAACCACCGATGTATTGTTTGTAGGTTACCAAGGAAACAAAACGTTAGGCTGCGAAATTCAAAAATATGGTCCGCTTAATGGGTATGTTTTTATAAATGATGCTCGTATTACTATAAACGCAAAAGTACATACAATTAGCGGGTACAGCGCCCATGCCGATCAAAACGGATTAATTAAGTTTGTAACGGGTATGCATAAAAAGCCAAGCCATATAAAAATTGTGCATGGGGATGATAATGCAAAAAGTGCGTTAGCAGCAAAGTACAAAGAGGTTTTAGGTAATGATGTTGAAGTTGAGATTGGTAAATTGTAGGCGAGAAGCTTGTTATCGCAATTTGATAAATACGTAAAACGGTACTTTAAATGCGCCAGCAAGCAAGGCGCCTACATGGTCACATACACCGAGGGTAAAAATCTACGTACGCGTGAAGCTTGCTCACGCAATTTGATAAACATGTAAAAGCTGCGCTTTGTGCGCGCCAGCAAGAATGGCGCCTACACATACACCAGGATAAAAATCCACGTAGGTACGGATTCCCTACAAAAAGCAAACTATTGCAATCTATTCCCTTTAGGAGCCACTTACGTTTGGTAAAATTGTAACGTTAGTCTGCTTATTAAATTTTTGCTTCCAATTCAAATCACAAATGCCATCAGTGGGTGAAAAAGCGGTAGGTGCTGTTAAAAACAACCTACGTATTTCTTGATGATCAGACTCGTCACATGCAATTTTAAGTTTATCTAAAAATGGATCGAGCTCAGACCAAGGCATTTTAACTTCTTGTGCACTTAGGATTCTTGGGTGGTCTGTACCAATAACGTTGTCTCCAATGAGTAGCTCTTCAAAGAGTTTTTCACCTGGGCGTAATCCTGTGCACTTTATTTCTATATCGCCATTTGGGCGTTTTGCATGTTTAACTTCAAGCCCTGATAAGTGAACCATTTTAACAGCTAAATCTTTAATTTTAACAGGCTCTCCCATATCAAGTACAAACACGTCGCTACCCACTCCCATTGCTCCGGCTTGAATAACTAACTGAGCAGCTTCGGGGATAGTCATAAAATAGCGAGTTATATCTTGGTGGGTTAGCGTTATAGGGCCACCCGCTTTAATTTGCTTTCTAAACAACGGCACAACAGAACCAGACGATCCTAAAACATTACCAAATCGAACCATGGTAAAGCGTGTTGTATCTTGGATTTCAGATAGCCCTTGCAACACTAACTCAGCCATGCGCTTAGTAGTACCCATTATATTTGTTGGGCGCACTGCTTTATCTGTAGAGATTAATACAAATGTTTCTACTTTGGTATTAATTGCCGCTGTAGCTACATTGTAGGTGCCATAAACATTGTTACGCACACCTTCTACTACATTATGCTCAACTAATGGTACATGCTTATACGCAGCGGCATGATAAACAGTTTGAACACTAAAAGTAGAAAATGTTGACTCAACTAATTTTTTATTTTGAATAGAGCCCAGTATTGGTAATATTTCAATACTTGAGTCATTTTTGGTGCAAAATTCTGATAACTCCTTTTCAATTGCATAAAGCGCAAACTCAGAAAGCTCAAATAGTACTAATTTAGTCGGACTATTTTTTACTATTTGCCTACAAAGCTCAGAACCTATAGAGCCGCCAGCACCTGTAACCATTACAACTTTATTAGTTATATTTGCCGACATCAAATCTTGTCGAGGTTGAACCGAATCACGACCTAACAGGTCATCAATTTCAACATCTTTGACTTCATCAAGATTAGTTGTCCCAGCAACAATGTCGGCCATGCCGGGAACAGTCATTACTTGTAGTTTAAATTTTTCTATCGCGTTAAGTACTTCTTTTCGACGACTGCGAGATGTACTTGGTAGTGCCAATAATATTTTATTAGCACACTTTTGCTTTGCAATTTCAGCAATTTGAGAAGGAGCGTGTACACAAATACCTTGAATTAACGATAAATGCTTTTTAGGGTCGTCGTCTATAAAAGCGACTGGTGAATATTCTGGACCATTTGCTAAGGCAGTGGCTAATTGACGTCCAGCAGAACCTGCCCCATATATAATTACCCCTTCTTTGCGGCGCATAGTTATTTGGCCAACTACAGCTCGCACGGTTAGCCTTGCACCACCAACAAATAAAATACAAAAGCTGGCATAAATAAAAGGAACTGTGCGTGGTACTGGCGCACTAAGAAAAAAAGATAAAATAGTTAGATAAACGGTCGAAAGTACAACACCGGCAATAATGGCCCACATAGCTTGAGTGTTCATATAGCGCAGCACGGCCCTGTACAGCCCAAGCTTTACAAAGCTTAATAAACTAAGCGGCAATAATGCTGATAATAAAATCCAAGTATGTGTATTTTTTAAAACGGCGGTGCTGTCTAGCCTTAATAAAAAAGCCAACCAAAAAGCTAAAATTATAAATACGCTATCGATGAGGAGAGAAATAATTCTTTTTTGAGGACGAGGTAAATTAACTAAAAATTTTAAAGACACAATACATTTCCCTGAAGCTAGCAGTAAGACTACTATTCTATTGATTACAATTTTACTACAAGATGAACAACTATTGCACTTAATAAATAAAGACTATATGTAAATATTTATATAGTCTTTATGTATTTGGTTATTTTTTGTAACTTTTTGTACTACTGCGGCTTACTATTTTACTCTATCACCGCTTCCCTTACCTGCAACAGTTTGGAATATATACCTAAAGTAGCTTTTTAAATTTAAAGTACTAATCATTTGATGATCAGTTTCAGCTAGCAGCTCTGGCGTTGACATATCGATTTCGTTTACCTGCGCTAAACCAGTAATGCCTGGACGCACATCATAAATGTTTTTATTATCACGAGCTGTTGTTAGCTCTTTTTGGTTAAATAGACCTGGGCGAGGTCCAACTAAACTCATTTCACCTTTTAGTACATTCCATAGCTGTGGTACTTCATCTAACTTTGTTTTACGCAAAAAGCCACCAAATGGCGTTATAGATGATGTACTTGCTAAGTGACTAGCAACTGATGCAGTATCCACTGACATTGTTCTGAACTTTATCAAGGTAAAAGGCTTTTTATTCTTCCCAACACGCTCTTGCATGAATATAGGCGAGCCCGTATCGAATAAACCAATAAGGTATAAAATCACTAAAAACGGTATTGCAAACAATAGCCCTAAAAGTGATAACAAAAAGTCGAGTAAGCGTATCATTTATAAATCCATTAATTATTTTTTAGCCGCAAGCCTAAAACCATGCTCAACTGAGTATGGCGGCTTCCAATTAAGTGTCTCTTTCGTATGCGTGATATCTAATTGCAATGAGCCTATAAGTCTATCGACCATATCACTTTTATTAAGCAACTTACCCACTAATTTAAAGCACCAAACAGGTATTGGCAAAGCAAGGTTTTCTCTATTTTGTACTTTTGCCATTAGAGCTGCCATTTCAGCTGTTGACAAATCATTATCATCGCTCGCTAAAAATATCTGATTCGCAGCTTTTGGGTGTTCTATACATATTTTAAGCAGATCAACTAGATTATATACTGACACTAGACTACGTTTGTTGCCTTTAATCGATCTAAAAGGTAATGGAAAACCTTTTCCTATAAAACGCATAAGTGAGGCAAAGTTTGCCTTTACGCCTTCTCCATAAACTAATGGTGGGCGAATAATTACAATTTCCATCCCCGTAGTTTCACCAAGTTTAATTAGACTTTGCTCCGCTTCTGCTTTGGAAACACCATAAGGATCTGCGGGCAAACGCTTATCAAACACAGAAAAAGGCAGACCGTTTGATGTAGACTCACCATTGACTTTGATAGAACTTAAAAAAATGAATCGCTTTACGCCTGCCTCTGCGGCCTGACGCGCTAAATTTAACGTAGCGTGGGTATTTACAGCACAAAACTCAGAAAGTGGATCAGAAGATGGGTCTTTCATAACGTGTACTCTGGCAGCGCAGTGAACAACATGAGTAACTCCATTGAGAGCTATTGTATAGTCTGCGCTATCACTAAGTTCGCTTTTAAAAAACTTATGCTGACTATGTAACAAAGGAGTTCTACCTAAAATAATAACTTCGTTATCATTGAGCTCTGTTAAAAGCTGCCCGCCTACAAAACCATTAGCTCCTGTTAATAAAATACGCTCAACTGACATTAATGTTTCCCCCTAGGATCGAAATTTTTAATCAATCCCTCTAGCACTTTTCTAGCTTTCAATGGCAGTAATGCTTTAAAAACAGGGTAAAAAACACCAATGTGTGCTTTTAAACCTAAAGATAAAGCTCTACAACCTTTATAACCAATCATTGCTTGTTGCCATGCTACTTTTAAACTATTTCTAGCGTAGGTATTATCTGTAATTCGATAGCGAATTAAAGGCTCACAAATGTTTGCAAAATGTGCACCTTGTTGAGCGCAACGAAACCACAACTCATAATCCTGTCGCCGTTTCAGATTTTTTGTGTAAGAACCTGCATTAAGCACAACATTCTTTTTAAATATAACAGATGGATGAATAAGTGGGCAGGTCCACATAAGCTTGTATATGTCATCGTGTTCTGAGGGTACAGACCTCACCGCTATAGATTCACCATTTTCATTAATATCCTCGGCAGAACTGCCTAAAATATCAACGATCGGGTTGTCTTGCATAAAAGCCAGTTGCACCTTAAAACGGTTTGGCTGAGCAATATCATCAGCATCCATTCTTGCTATTAAGTCATACTTACATATTTTTAAACCTTCATTTAATGCATAGCCTAACCCATAGTTTGAAGATAAATGATGAACAACAAAAGTTTCACTATATTGAGATTTATACTTTAATATAACAGCTTCCAGCTCATCAGTTATGGGGCCATCAACAACCAATACAACTTCGCTAGGCAACACACTTTGCTTAACAAGTATGCTATCTAATGACTCAGCTAGCCAGTTAGGTTTTTCTTTAGCATAAACTGAAACTAATACTGAAAATGGTGTCATTTTAACAATATATCCTCAATATCAGAGCTCGCCATGCCTTGAGCGATACAGAAACCATATAAATTTAGCAGCTCTAAATATGCTCGCTGCTTAACGTAGCTAGGCAATAGTTTATTGCTCTTTATTATTTTCGTAATCTTCTCGGGAATAATCTTATCTAATACGTTAATTTTAAATGAATCTAGATCCAAATCGAAATATAAGTCCACACCTCTTTTTTGCTGGTGCCAACCTAGCTTATTTTCTAGTAACTCTCTAAGTAAGACTTTATTTGTTAAGGAATTAAAATTAAATTTTTTATTTTTAGGAAGATTAAACACATATTTAGCTAAGCTTGATGCAAGCCAAGGGAAGTTTACATCCGCACCTAAGTGCTTTGTAGATGCAACCGTTTTCCCCATCATACACTGGTGATCATGAAAAGCACCACGTGAAAAAGCTCTAAAATCTATAAAAGATAACTCTTGTGTTTTGGCTTCTATTTTTGAAAAATACTTATTAAGGTCATAGCTTGAACCAATTGGAAAAAAACACGCAAGTGCTGACAAATCACCATGAGACTCAGCTGGTGAGCGTAAGTACCATTTTAAACTGTGACAAGATTTAGGGAGCATCTTCCAAATACCCATTTTTGCCAACTTAAATGAGCGAATCTGATGTTCTGATGGCAAGTACCCGAATGTTTCATCATTTCCGAGACCATCAATTATGACATAGTCGCTAGGGTCAAAGTTAGGGTTATCAAAGAAAGTTCGCAAGCCAAATAAAAAGAATAAAAAACCTTGATCTAAAACCGGAGTATTCATATTTTCACAAGCTGAAAGAAAAATACTTTTATCAAAGCTAGTTATAATTTTGTCTACTTCTACAAAGTGTGCAGTGTGACCAAGTTTATTACAAATATTTGTAATATAGTCTTTTAGTTCGCTGTCATCGCGCCTTAAAAAAGTTAGAGTATCAATTTTCATCCCTAGGTGTGAGTAGCCTAAAGCAAGGCCCATTGAGTCTTTTCCATCGCTCAATAACAATAAAGGACGTTTACAACTATCAACATTTTTTAATGACTTTGTAATTTCATCAAGCAAAATGTCTTCACTAGCATCACTATCAGCTTCATAGGAATCAGATAGCATACGATAAGGGTACTTAGTAAAATCTTTCAAGCCCTGCTCTGATAGCTCGGTATTTTGATTTGGGTACAATACACTATAAGGGCAAAGCATATGTTTTGCGAAAGTCGCAATATGTGCAGTACTTAATTTATTTCTCAATTCAGGATCACCCATTACTGTTTACCACTTCATGGTAAGCTTGTTGATATTTCTTTGACATTGTACTACTACTAAAATGCTGGTTTACAACGGCGGTCGTAGCGTCAGCCATGCATTGCCTGTCGAACTTTACCAGCTCTACGAGCTTACTATATAAATCAATGTCACTTTCTGTTTTGAACGTTACACATCCATTTGGATTCAAAGCATAAATTTCTTGATGTGGTTCTATATCTGACAAAACAGATGGTAACCCGCATGACATCGCCTCAAGCACGGCATTAGGCATACCTTCAGCACGAGAAGCAGATATGAAATAATCTGCCATTCGTAAGTAATCAGATACGTTACTTACTTTACCAAAAAATTTAAACTGTGAACTCTCAGCGGCAATTTTTTGGCACTCACCTCTTTGCTGTCCATCACCAATAAAAATCAACGTATCGTCAGGATATTCGGTTAAAAATAGCTTAAAAGCAGCCGCAACAGTTACTGAGTTTTTTCTATTATCTTTGCCCAAAGATGATATCCACACATTACTATTTTCGTTAATACCGTATGTTTTTCGAAGAGACGATTTTTGTTTTGAATCAGCAGGGTAAAAATTTAGTGTATCAACCCCATTAAGTGCTGTAACAGCATCATTTATATTGTAAGTTTTTTCAAGATTATCTTTTACGGCATCAGATACGCAGCATACTTGTGATACTTTTCGCAGTGCTCGGATTTGCTGGTAAGCCATAATACTGCCGATAACACGGCCATATGTCATTGGAAAATCTAATTGGGGAAAGTTTCGTATAGTACACAAGACAGGCACTTCATCTGTGAACTTGGATGCAAGCACATCACCACGAAGACCTTGTGAGTGGATTACGTCAGGTAGCTCTTTTTCAATTATATTCTTCACTTTGCCTTTGGCTAAAAACACCCCCTCTAACCGTGACAGATTAAGTTGATAATGTTTAATACCCAACGCCTTAAAGTCATTTAACCTACTTTGAGCAGGCTCTTGTGAAAGTGTTACGAGTACTGGCGTTATATTCGCAGGGAGGTTACTAATAATATAGTAAAGCTGAGATGTAGGGCCTGCTTTTTGTAATGTTGATACCAAATAAAGAATTTTCAATCTATTCACCGTAAAAAAAATAACTGATAGTTATAAGAGAAGTCACTCATCAATGCTAAGAAATACAATAAGCAATAACCAGAAATTGCTAAATAACCGAGGATTTTATCTTGCCCTTTAAAAAGAAGCAAAAATGAGGGGAGCAAAACCGCATTTGCCGGTAAGCAAATCATTTCTCTAACCCTTGCTGATACTATACCAAAATCAATTAATACCAGCATAATACAAGTACCATATACATAAATAGGAATAAGAATATCATTATATGACCATTTATTTTTCAGTAGGTGGTAATACTTAATGTAAAAAAAGCACCAAAAAACATGAAATAAAACCGTCCCACTTAGCACGCTTTTACCCTCAGCATACTCACTATTTGTGTACTTGATTATTCTTGATGTATTTTCTAAACCAAATCCGCTGGCTACTTCAGGGATCATCATACCAACACCGCCTAAAGCCGCGATGATAAAAGACACAATGGCAATTAAAGTCATGACAGTTCTGGACTTAAAATATCTTACAAAGTAAAGAAAAAGTGCTATAAATGCGAAACTATGAAACATACCAGCTAAAAAAACCACTGCTATGTGTCGGAAAAACCACCCGTGATAAATACAATAAAAAGAATAAAGTAATATACCGGAGGCCATAGAGTTTCTAATTTGCCCCATATCCTTAAAAAAATATTCATCTGAAATATAAACTAAAATACTTACTAAAAAAAAAGGCGATAACTTGCGAAAAGCTCTAAATTTCAGATAAATAGAAATAGAAGAAAAAGCAAAAATAAATAGGAAGAAATCTCCGCCTACAGCTTTAATAAATAGAGCAAATAATGCAAAACCAGACTCAATTGGCGTTGTTAGAGAAACTGGATATATAAATAGACCTAGTTTCGAAATATCGGTTATGTTTTCATATATGTACTGATACTGAAAATAATCTGTAGAAGCATACCTTGACCCAACTAAAAATGTAAAAAAAAGTAATGTAACGAGATAGAGATAAGACTCTTTTGAATGCCTGTCGATTGATAAAAGTGAAAGCAGAACAAAAACAAAAAAAACGATATAAAAAATCATAAAAAACTCAAAATGGGAACATAATATTCAGTTACATTCGAAAGGTTAAATCTAAGAGAAAAATTACGGAGAATCTCAGGCCTTTTAGTTAAATTTACCGTTTCGAAGTAGCATTTGCAGTATAACTGCTTCTCTACTAACCAAAGCCAATAAGTAAAATTATTTTTCCTGTACATATTAATCAACGCTGCTTATATCCAGCCTTTCACTAATAATTATCAAACCCTAATTTATATTCCCTAAGCTATCAGCTTCAGCTCATTTACCAAACAATGTCTATTAACACTTAATAGACAACGCCTAATAAAAGTTTTTGCTAATAATTTATTAAATCTCCCATGTAGAAAAGTTTAAAGCCTATATGAGTAAATTCATTGGAGGCATGGGTAGTTAAGCTATTAAAGAAAAATTAGCTAAAGTCCTGCCTTTCTTAAACCAAACTATAGCTTTCATATAATTCCTCTTAAAGTGTAAGGCTTATACCCTTTCACGTTTATTTAGTTTAAAAATACGAACTCTCAAGTACAACTATTATTAGATGAGTCAAGGCAAAAACCTTAACGAAGAGTTAAACCATTATTGCTAATCAATCTTCATTAATATTTCTATAGTCTTCAAACTGGGTTCTTCTCGGATGCTTGCTATTGTACTTTATGTTGAACCAGTCAAAAATTCTAGATAACTCGTAAAAGTATTTATTAAATTTAAAGTCATCTAAAGGCATTTCAATGTGTTTCAATACGTCCATTGAATTTTGGCAGCTTTCATTTGTAAACATATCAATACTATCGAGATGTTTATCCTTTAACTCTACCCTTTTATCTTTTTCCATACTAATAAATTCATTAATAATATCTTCAATCTTAAGTAGTGGTAAATTTAGCCCTTTTAAATTGTACTCATGTTGCCAAACGTCACAGAAATATCCATAAGTATTCGGCTCTATCATGTTTTCTACACCAACTATACTAGGGACGCCTAATGATGATGCTTGGATAATCGCAGTACCACTACCGATAAATAAATCATAGTTCGATACAGTTGAATCAAAACTTGAATAATCTAAGGTGCCTTTTAAAGCAATGCGATCTTGTAAATTAGCTTTATTTATTTTTTCTTGAATTTGATGCTTTAATTGCCCACTTCCATATATATCGAACTGTATATCAACACCTTTGAGTCTCAATTCTTTTATCACATCAATCATATAAAAATTATAGGTTTTGAATTCAACCAATCGCCCAACAGCTGCAATTTTAACAGGAGCTACTATATCACCAGATAGTGTTATTATCTTTTTATCTATAACACCTAGTCTAAATGTATTTGATTTCTCAAACTTCTGTTTTTTATGCTTAATATACAGCTCTCTATTACCTTCTGAGAAGAAAGACAATGATTCCTCTGGAAGATATTTAAATATGAATTTCCTGTTTAACTTTTCATGCCAAGCAACATTATCACCGCCCCACAGGTACTTAATATAATGATAAAAGCCAACTGTGACTGGAATGGTTTTTTTTAATTTTTGAGCTAACCTGTAACCAAGTAAAGCATGCATACCATGATAGACATGAATTTGATCAATCGATTTTAAATTAGCTACAAGCCTTTCTTCATCCACTTGACATAATAGTGGTAAGCGACGGCATAAAAGTGCTGGGCCATGAAAAATATCCTTTGGAAAAATCACATTAGCGTATTTTTTCATTTCAGATAGCAACTCGGCATTACTTAGTTCGGGTTTCGATAGCAGCAAAATAGATGTATGTAGGTTATTTTTAAATCGCTCTTTTGCCATTCTTACGAAAAAAGTCTCGATCCCACCTACAGTTAGGGCTCCATAAATAAATAACATTGACTACCTTTTTATTATTAAGTTTTTTAATATTATTACATTCTCAAAAACTCTACTAACATAAAGTAAGCAAGTAAAAGTGAATAAAACAACCCATATCAAATAGAAATATTCTAAGCTAGCACTTGTTAGCACCATTATAGATGTAGCAACAACATACGAAAGTATGATCATATACATTTTTAATCGTGGTATTTTACGCCATAAGCTCATACTAGCTTCTGTTTTAAAAGTAAAAAAAACAAAAAATGCTAATACCGTAGCTAATGCAGCTCCAGCTGCGCCAAAGTTCGGAATTAACAAGAAGTTCAGCAAAAAATTAACCAAAAACGCTGAAAGTGAAGCATACATTGAATACTTTGAGCGTCGAGTTATACCAATACCAACACCTGTTGTTTCACTTAACATATAAAATAACGGCATCGCTATACAAGCTACAAGTAAATATTCAATAGCTTGGTACTGCGGTGGTAAAAACCAAGGTACTAGAAAGGAGCCAACCCCAGCTAAAGACCATATGAACGCTACCAGAATAATCATATTATCAATTACACGTTGCACTTTTTTTTGATCCACCTCGCTCTTAGCCCACTTATATAAAATTGGATGCCAAAGGTTAGAAAAAATACTAGATACAACAGATACTGAACCAGCAATTGAAGCTGCTAATGCGTAAACACCTAATTGATCAAAGCCGGATAAACTTCGTAAAAAAAACCGGTCCATTGTTGTCAGCCCCCAATATGCTATTCCACCTGCAACTAATGGAAGACTAAAATGAAGCATTTCTTTTAAAAGCACAACATTTATACTTTTCTTAAGAGCTGGCAGCCAAGTATCTTTAGTCAAGCATAAAAAAACCAGCAATGATGAAAAAACAGCGAGAATATTCATTAACATCAATGTTTCAAAATCAGCTTTTAAGTTCAATATCATTATTAAACTAATAAATATAAATAAAAATAATTTTGGAGCTAATTGAGTTGCTGAAAAGACTAAACCACGTTCTTGCATCCTTACAACATGCACTAAAAAGTTAATAAAAAAACTAGCTAAGACTCCTACCAACAACAGAAAAGTAAGTAAAGCTGAGTCAATCCCAAATAGCAGTTTGGACATTGAAAATGGCAGTATAATTATAATACCACTCACTAGAAGTAAAGCTGCCAAGCCTGGGATAACACAAGCTTTAAATAAGGCTTGCTTATCATCCTCTTCATGATATTCACGTACATAAGCTTGATGCATAGCTAAGCTAAACAATGATACTGATAGGCTTAGCACAACTTGCAGCATGGTTAAGCGACCAACATCTTCTACCGAAAAAAACCATGCCACAAATGGTAGGGTAACTAAACTTAATAAAGCGGCACCTATGGGCCCTATAGAGAATTGTAATATTGTTTTTGCCTTCAAACAAAAAACTCCAAAGCTATTTTTACAACCGTGTCTAGGTCCTCATTTGTCATGCCATAATAAAGAGGTAAACGAACTAACTTTGAACTTTCAACCGTTGTGTAATTATCACAACCTAAAAACACACCAAACTGCTTTCCTGCTGGGCTTGAGTGTAAGGGTATGTAGTGAAACGGCGTAGTAATGTTGCATTTTTTCATATGGCTTATAAATTCATTTCGCTCTTCATTTGAGCTCAATTTTATATAAAACATATGCGCGTTATGCGTTAATGAATCCGGAATATGAGGTAGCTGTTCAGCCTTTAGTTTTAGGCTAAGTTTATTGTAATAACCTTCCCATATTGATAAACGGAAATTATTTATCGTGTCTGCTGCTTCAAGTTGAGCATATAAATATGCAGCTTGTAACTCGCTTGGTAAAAAGCTCGAGCCTATGTCTTGCCATGTGTATTTATCGACAATACCATGTAGGAACTGGCTACGGTTTGTTCCTTTCTCACGTATAATCTCAGCTCGTTCAACTAACTTAGGGTCATTAATTAAAATAGCCCCACCTTCACCACCCGATGAGTAGTTTTTAGTTTCATGAAAGCTATAACAGCCTATATGACCTAGAGTTCCTAGTGCTTTACCTTTATAGGTAGACATTACGCCTTGTGCTGCATCTTCTACTACCCACAAATCATGTTTTTCTGCGATAGCAAATATTGTATCCATTTCACAAGCTACACCTGCGTAATGTACTGGCACTATTGCTTTTGTGTTAGCCGTAATAGCAGCTTCAATGAGTGTTTCATCAATATTCATTGTGTCCGGGCGAACGTCAACAAATATAATTTTTGCACCACGTAATACAAACGCATTCGCTGTAGATACAAATGTGTATGAGGGCATTATAACTTCATCACCAGGCTGAATATCAATCAGAATAGCGGCTAGCTCTAACGATGCTGTACATGAGGGAGTTAGTAATGCTTTTGTTGTGTTGAAGCTGTCTTCAAACCATTTTTCGCATTTTTTAGAGAAATAACCATCGCCGCATAACTTGTCTGATGCAATCGCTTGCTCGATATACGCTAATTCTGTACCTACTTTAGGAGGTATATTAAAAGGAACCATTGTTATCTCTTAAAAATTCAATTTCTAGTTCAAGTAAATTTTTCTTTCTTTCTTTTACACGCTTTGCTGGATTTCCAACGTAAATCCCCCAAGGCTCAGTAGTTTTGTTAACTAGAGACATGGCACCTACAGAGCAGCCCTCTGCAAGCTTTACTCCTGGAAAAACAATTGATCCAGCACCGACAATTACATGCTTAGCTAAATGCACATGTTTTTTCGTCTCTTTTTTATATTTAGTCGGTATTGTAGGGTTTGTTAAAGTTCGACCAGAGTAATCATCCGACTGACTGAATACTTGTACTTGATAAGCTAAACCTGAAAAGTCATCCATTTGAATACCTTTCTCACCGCCAGCAACTAGACAAAATGGTGCTATATGGACATATCGACCTATTTTTACGTTACCTGAAATAACACAAAAATCATCAATTCGGCTGTTGTTACCAATCTCAACTTGATCTGGATTATATATTGCAGCTTTGTCGCTAATTTTGACATTCTTACCAAGCGCTTTAAAGCCAACACTTTGTAATTCAATATCTGTTAAATATGCCATTTTATAATTACCCTATGAATAAGCCGCCATTTACAGGAATATTCGCACCTGTAATGTATGAGCAACAATCACTCGCAAGAAATGAAGCTACATTAGCAATTTCTTTTGGCTCAGCCAGTCGCCCTAGTGGAATGTTGTCTTTTATGCCTTGCAATATCTCAACTCTAATATTCTTCATCATTTCGGTGTTTGTATAACCCGGAGATATTGTATTAACTAAAATATTACTTCTAGCGCCTTCTTGCGCTAATGCCATTGTAAATCCATGGACGCCAGACTTCGAAGATGAATAATTTACTTGACCTGCCTGACCCTTTTGACCATTAACAGATGAAATGTTAATTATTTTTCCACCGCCGTTCTCTTTCATCATTTTATATATTGGTTGTGTAATATAGAATAATGAATTTAGATTAGTATCGATTACACTTTTCCAACTTTCCAATGACATTTTATGAAAAAAACTATCACTTGTAATACCTGCATTATTTACAAGTAAATGAACTGAACCTTCAAGCTCACTAATTTTAGCAATCATCTCTTCAACAGCTAATAAACTTGTGACGTCGCACTTAAATAAGCGACAATCATTTGATAGAGAATTTACCCAAGAATCGTTTGCTTCTTGATTATCAGCCCTTGATATACCAACAATAAAAAAACCATCCTGGCTTAGCTTCTGGGATATAGCTAAACCAATACCTCTTGTAGCACCAGTTACTACAGCTATTTTTTTCATAACTAACTCACTTTATAATTTCAGCTGGCAATACTTTTTAGATACTGCCCGTAACTATTTTTTTCTAGTGGCTTAGCTAGTCTTAAAACTTCTTGCTTTGTTAACCAGCCATAATTTAATGCAATTTCTTCGAGGCAAGCTATTTTATAGCCTTGTCGCTTTTCAATTGTTTCTACAAATTGAGCCGCTTCAAGTAAGCTTTCATGCGTGCCAGTATCAAGCCAAGCAAAGCCGCGACCAAGTATTTCAACATTGAGCTTATTTTGCTTTAAATAAATTTCATTTAAGCACGTTATCTCTAGCTCACCTCTATGCGAGGGCTTAACTTGTTTTGCTATTTCTACAACTGAATTATCGTAAAAATATAAACCGGTTACTGCTAAATCAGACTTTGGTTTAGCTGGCTTTTCTTCAATGGAAATAGCCTTTTGGTTCTCATCAAATTCAACAACACCAAAACGTTCCGGATCCTTTACTTGATAGCCAAATACAGTCGCCCCTAGTCCGTTCTTAGCATTCTCAACCGCATGCTTTAACTTAGGTGAAAACCCTTGCCCATAAAAAATATTATCGCCTAGCAATAAACAAACGTCGTCAGAGCCAATAAACTCTTCACCTAAAATAAACGCTTGAGCCAAACCATCAGGGCTTGGTTGTATCGTGTAATTAAGCTCAACGCCAAAGCGTGAGCCATCACCTAATAATCGTTTAAATGATTCTTGATCTTCAGGTGTAGTAATAATTAAGATTTCACGTATTCCCGCTAACATCAACACAGAAAGCGGATAGTAAATCATTGGCTTATCATAAATTGGGAGTAACTGCTTGGATACACCCATAGTAATAGGATAAAGGCGTGTACCGGAGCCTCCGGCAAGGATAATTCCTTTCATGCTAATTTCCTTTAGCTGTCATGTTTATTTCGCCCAGACGCTCACGCTGGTATGAACCATCTTGTACATTTTGACACCATGTTTGATTATCTAAATACCATTGAACAGTTTTACGTAGGCCTGTTTCAAAGGTTTCAACCGGTGTCCAGTTTAGCTCTGCACTCATTTTTGATGAATCAATAGCATAACGTCTATCGTGACCTGGGCGATCTGCCACGTACGTTATCAGTTCTGAGTACGGAGAATCCTTAGGCACTAAATCATCTAAAATACTACAAATAGTCTGCACGACTTCAATGTTTTGCTTTTCGTTATGACCACCAATATTATATGTTTCACCAATTTTACCTTCAGTTACTACCTTATATAAAGCTCGAGCATGGTCCTCAACAAATAACCAATCTCTAATCTGGTCACCTTTTCCATAAATCGGTAGCTTTTTACCTTCGAGGGCATTAAGTATTACTAATGGTATTAATTTTTCAGGGAAATGATATGGCCCATAGTTATTTGAGCAATTGGTTACAATTGTAGGAAAGCCATAAGTACGTAGCCATGCACGAACTAAGTGATCGCTAGATGCCTTACTTGCTGAATAAGGACTGCTTGGTGCATAAGATGTTTGCTCAGTAAACAGAGGTAGCGCTTTACTCCCTTGCTCATCAGGATGCGGTAAGTCACCATACACTTCATCAGTAGATATATGATGAAACCTAAAAGCGAGCTTTGCGCTATCTATGAGTGAGTTCCAGTACTCGCGAGCAGCTTCTAATAAAGTGTAAGTTCCTACAATATTAGTTTCAATGAATTCAGCGGGGCCTGTAATTGAGCGATCAACATGACTCTCTGCAGCTAAATGCATTAAAGCATCTGGCTTGTGCTCGGCAAACACACGATCTAGGGCTACACGGTCACAAATATCAACTTGTTCAAATTTATAACGCTCATTATTTACAATAGAATTTAATGATTCTAAATTACCAGCATAAGTTAATTTATCGATATTAATAACTGAATCATTAGTGTTTTCTATAATATGGCGAATTACAGCAGAGCCTATAAAGCCTGCGCCACCGGTAACAATAATTTTCACGCTAATCCTTAAATTTAAAATTTAATTTATAACTTTTAGGTAAGTAATACTACCTGCGACAGTTTAATCTTTTTGTACAGCTCGCTTTATAAGTACGAGTACTACCCCCAAGAAAGCACCAAAAAAAACACTTAAAATACATATTAATGCACGCTTAGGGCCTGATTTTTTCTCAGGCACTATAGCTGGGTCAACTGTCTTAAATACATATTCATCACGCACATTAGCAAACATAATAGTTTTTGTTTGTTCTTCTACTAAGTTATATAACACAGCACGTATGTCGGAAATTTTAGTCAGCTGTATTTGTTTTGTTAAAAACTCAGTACTTTTGTTAGCTTCTAAAACGTCTCGCTGCTTCATAGTCTGATTTATATCTTCTATTAACCAATTTACCCATTGCTGAGCTATATAAGGAGACTTATGCTCTATAGCAATTATTACCATACCAGTTTCTTCCTCAGGTTTGACGGTAAGGATTTCACTAAATTCTATATAAGCTTCTTGCATAGAAGGTTTTGGTTTGAATGGAGCATCAACTTCGCGCACCCATTTATTTTGCTCTACAATATAAAGCTCTTCATCATAAGTAATTATGTTAATTTCACTATTCCAAGCTTTAACAGCCATTAAATCGGGCAGTATGCTATGTTTTTGAATAAAGTCTTTAGTAAATTGTCTCGATTTTAATATCTCTATAGCTAACTGGGCTTTATTACTGGAGCTTCCACCTAAATTTACCCCTGCTAAACTAGCTAGTCCGCCAAACTGGCCTGTTAATGCACCTAAGCCACCAGTATCATCCTGCTGCGCTGGTGCAAGTAATGCTTCAGACTTATAAATATCAGGCTGAGTAATGGCATAAGCAACTGATGCTACGGCAAATAATGCCGTAATTACGATAATGATCCATTTACCCTGCCAAATAACGGTAAATAGTTCACGAAGATCAATTTCGTCATTAGCGATGATTTGCTCTCTTGCTTGTTTTGGGTTATTTATACTATTTTCCATGTAAATCTCATGTTCATTCTGCGCGGCGTAGAGCCTCAGCTACAAATAAATGCGCGATGTAAAATCCCGCCTATAAACAATGCACGGCGTAAAGCCGCGCATTGTTATTAAATACCACTAATAGCGGCAACTGCTACACCAAGCTGATAAAGGATCTGAGTTGCTGTGCTCCAAAGTGTGAGTCGATCCATATGATCTGCATTCATTGGTATTACTATTGTGTCGCCAGGTTCTAACTGATCAGCATTGTTTGCTGCAAACCATCCACCTGTATTTGGTATTTTCACTGAACCATTGGCTTTAATAATGTAAATTCGATCTTCAGCCGCACGCTCTTTAAGGCCACCACTTAGCGCTATATAATCGTCAACACTAACACCTGATTTATAAAGATGTGATGTTGAGTAGTTAACTTCACCAATTACGCTGATTGAATCGCGCTTACTTGGTACATAAAGTGTATCGCCATCTTGCAATACTAAGTTTTGTTGATTATTTACAATTAAAGGTAAATCAATTACTAAACGTCCTACAGCTTCAACACTTGCGAGGTCGTCTAACAACTTGTTCATTTCTTCATAAGAAAGTGTGTTACTGCTTACCGAGTTTTGAAAACTCTTCGAGGCAATGTCGCGGCGAAGCTCTGTGGATAAACGCGCTAGTTGTTTTTGTTCCTGTTCTTTAATTGATGTACGGGTAAACACAGCTGCTTTTTGCTCTGCAAATTGTGAAAAACCACCCGCGCGTTCAAGTAATTCCGTTAACGTTTCACCACGGCGTATAGTGTACGTACCTGGGAATTTAAGCTCGCCTTTTAATTCTACTTTTACATTTTCTTGCCAATTTGGAATTGCAAAAACGTTGATGCTGTCTTTACTTTGTAATGTAATATTACTTTGAAGGTCGCCTTTCATGGCGCTTTCAAGGTCAAATCGTAAGTGTTCTATTTTAGAACCATCACTGGCTACAATACGTGTAATTTCAGCTTGTTTTACGTAGGCAGACTCTAACAGGCCACCGGCTGCAGTTATTAAATCACTTACTTCACCACCAATCATTAGTGGATAAATACCAGGGAAAGTTACATTCCCGCTGATTTCAACTAATTGCATAGCTTGTTGCACTGATGCTTGCTGTTTAAATTTAGCAATAATTGGCGCTAACAAGTTATGGCGACTAAATAATGCATAATCTTCAGATTTGAGCTCTTGCTCTGCTTCTTCTTTTGCTTTACGTTTAGAAATTTCAGCAATTGTTAGTATTTTATTGTCTTCAAGAACAAGCTCTTCACCTTCTTGATTAACACCAATGTATTTTTCGAATTCTTTTTGCTCAAACTTATGCCATTGCTCTGCTTTTTGTTGCTGCTCTTGTTGCTCTTGGCTAAGAGCCATATTTGCTAGAGCTGATTGTTCTACTTCTTTTTCTTCAAAACGGCTAAATACAACTATTTTGTCATTAGCTTTAAGTTGTAAGTTATTTTCAGGGTTTTTAATAATAGCTTGAGCAACATCAAATTGATGTGCTTCTATATCGCCGTTTATATTTATTTCGCGGATTACGAGTCCATAGCTTAAATCTGCTTGCGGTAGTAAGTCACCACGTACTGATTTAAGTACATCAGAAATACGCTTACCTTGGTGCCATTGATAATTGCCTGGGCGTGCTACTGCACCAATTAGGCTAACCGAATTTTGATATTGCGAGCTAACTGAATTAAAGCGAATACGGTCGCCATCTTGTGGAATATAGTTAATTTGTGATTTTGAAAAATCTACCGAGAGTACTTCTTTACGATCGAAGTTAAAGCGCTCTACAATTGCACTTTTGGCATAGGCATTTGGTTTAAGACCTCCGGCCATTGCTAATAACTGCTTGGCCGACTCGCCTTTTTTAAGTTCAAATATAGCTGGGCGTTTTACTGCCCCTTCAACTCTTACTTGAGCACCAACCGATGGAATAAATACAGCATCGCCCGATTTCAATACAATATCATTACTGCTATCGCCATTAATAAGTAAGTCGTAAAGGTCAAAATTTGCAACTACGTTACCAGCTCGTTTAACTTGAATGTTACGAAGAGAAGCAATATCTGATACACCACCGCTTACAAATAATGCATGCGACACAGTTGTTAATGAAGAAACACTGTAGCTACCTGGCTTGTAGGCCTCACCTAGCACTAAAATACGCATGCTACGAAGTTGACCAAGCGATACAAAAGCTTTTACACCTATTACCTCTTGCTCTACTTTTACTTTAACAAGCTCTTTAATTTCTGCAAAGGTTAAACCAGCCACTTCTACAGGGCTTAGATCAGGGATACTAATACGTCCTTCACGGTCAACTATGACTTCAAAGCTGTCACTTTCTTTGCCATAAAAGTTGATTTTTAACTGATCGCCAGGGCCTACAATATAGGTATCTGGTACTGCAGCATTTTCACTCGGCATGAATGTAGTTGGTTCACCTGCAAACAGCTCGTAACCATATGGTTTTAATTCGTCTGCTTTTGGTTTGAACCGCTCTTCATTTGTTAGCTGCTCTTTCTCTGGCTCTGCGCGCTCGCCAACAGTGCTTTTCTGCTCTGTATTATTTTGATTACTAGATTGATTTGTACCAGTGATCGTTGATACATCGACACCGTATTGTTTTGCTAGGGCTTCTTGCTGAGCTTTTGGCAGCTTTTTGAATTGCTCAATTTGAGAAGCTGTTGGCGTAAAAGCCAAAGTACTAAAACTACAAAGTAGAATAAAAGCACTAATAAATTGTGTAAAAACTTTCACGAGTAGGTATATCCCTAGGTCTACAACCAAAATTGGTGGCTATAATACATTAATTTTGAGCAAATAAAAAAGGGACTTTCGCCCCTTTTGTCACTTTAGTGTCATTAACTTAGTTACATTGGTTAAAAACTGTAAACCAACGTGAATGACGTTTCAGTATCTGTACTTTCTTTATCATCAGCAACGTCTGAGTTGTTGGTAACATTAAAAGCGACTTTCATTTGTAGCGAGCCGTTTATTTTTGCAAGCAATGCAGTTTCTGAACGAGTTTTAGTGTTTGTATCACCGTATTCTACAGCAACTAATTGGGTAAAACGGGCACTTTCAGAAATTTGCCAGTTGTAATCTAATTTACCTAAGGCAATTACTTCGCCTTCAAACTCGCCAGCAAGAGAGTTACCGTTATCATCTATTTCAGTGCTGTCATCTGGGTATTCAAAATATTTATAACCAGGACCAACTTCAGCACTTAACCACATTGTTTTTTCGTTTAATAAACGTAGACCGTAACCAGCAGAAATTACCGACTCACTTCTATATGCTCCAAAATAATCTGAAACGTGTGAACCATAAATGAATAAATGAGAATGATCTTCATTTAATTTGTAATTGCCTTGAGCAGAAATTGAGTACTTTTCGTTAGTGCGCTGCTTATTTTTGTCGCCATCAGCATCTTCAACTTCATCTTCTTTGTAGATGCCGTCTAGCTTGTATTCGTTGTTCCAGTTTTCAAGGTTGTGTTGTACCTTGATACCACCTTTAAGTGTGGTTGTTTCGGTATTACCACTAGTGATAATAGCACCAAGTTCACTGGTAACTTCCCACGTTTTTTGATCTGCGTCTGCAGCGAATGCATTTGTTGCAGCAGATGCTGCAACTAAAACTGATAAAAGCTTTAATTTCATTAAAAAATAACCTTTGTATAAATGTATATCTATTTTATTAAAGCGTTACTTGTTAGAGCAAGCTAAATAGCTTATTAATTAAATTAAAAATTTTCATGCAGAAAATCCACATGAAAATTTTATAAGCAATTTTACTGCTACAACAATTAAGAAGAACCTTAATTTAATAGGTATTTAAAATTAGTCTTGCTTGTGTAAATGAACATCCATTTGTGGAAATGGGATGGCAATATCTGCATCATCTAATGCAATTTTAATATTTTCCATTAATAACCAGTAGGTAGGCCAGTAGTCTGCAGCGTTAACCCAAGGGCGAACAACAAAGTTTACGCTAGAATCACCTAGCTCAGATACAGCTACTGTATAAGCTGGGTCTTTAAGTATGCGTGTTTCTGCATCTAATACAGATTTTAGTACTTCTTTTGCTTGGCGTAAATCAGCATCGTAACCAACACCAATAACTAAATCGATACGTCGAGTAGACTCTCGCGAGAAGTTAGTAATAGCACCAGACATTATTTGAGAGTTTGGTACGATGATTACTTTATTGTCTGGAGTACGAAGCTCAGTTGAAAATATTTCGATTTTCTTAACAGTACCCATTTTACTACCAGCTTCTACAAAGTCACCAGATTTAAACGGACGAAGTAAAATAATTAGCACGCCTGATGCAAAATTAGATAGTGAACCTTGTAATGCTAAGCCAACAGCTAAGCCTGCAGCACCTAAAATAGCGATGAACGAAGTTGTTTCAATGCCAATTTGCGAAAGTGCCATTAATATGGTTACTGCGAACACAAGAGTGAACACGATGCTAGCAACAAAAGATCCAACTGCCTTATCTACTTTCTTCTTAGCAAAACCTTTTTCAGTTAAGTTAGAACAAAACTTAGCAACACGACTACCAATTAAAAAGATAACAAGCGCAACAACAGCTTGAATACCATAATGTAAGATTAGGCCTGAGTTTTCGTTAAGCCAATTAAGTACTGAATCCATATTTACTCCAAATGTTTTTTATTAAGCGTTTTCCGAGCATTATTATACATTAATTTACAATTTATTCTCATGAAATAATGAATTAATACTATTAAAACATAACTTCATTCGATTTTTTAGAGGTAATTCTGTGCCAAATATATCCTCTGGTATGGATAAATATTAGTTGCCCAACGCTGATTACATTTGCATGGTTTAAATTATTTTAATTTATTTCACTTTTGGGCTTCACAACATTTATTATTTTATGTATTATGCGCGCCACACCAAACAAGGTGTGTGTAGTGGCGGTTGTAGCTCAGTTGGTAGAGCCCCGGATTGTGATTCCGGTTGTCGCGGGTTCAAGCCCCGTCAATCGCCCCACTTTTTCTCCTAGTAATACCCTTATTTATATTTTAATAATTCCCCTAAATTATATTTTTTAATATTCTATACAGCATACCCAAGCTTTGTTACCCAAATTAATTAATATTTTAAGCTAAATTAGTTTATCAGCAACCTCTCCCCTTTAATTAGTTTAACTTGAAGATTTATTAAGCAAGTATTTAGCCTGCAATTAAATAACATTTATTTAACTAATGTGATTACATTGGCTGTACTTAAGTACAAAAAGTGCTAGATTTCTAGTACTAATACCAACCTGCATAAATATTTGAGCAACTTAACAAATTAAATTACACTAAAACGTTGTTAAAAATTTTTTATTTAGAACAACTAGATACAAAAATTTCGCCTAGTTTTAGCGTGATTTTCTTAACGTTAAATAGACCCCACATATAAGCAGATTGGTATAACATCACTTTATTACAAAACATCAAACTTCCTATGGGATATAAAATTAAGCATGATTAAACAGCTTTTAAGAAATTTACTATGTAGTTATTTGGCCTTAATAAGTTTTAGCTCATTGGCTCAAAGCAATGATGAATATGATAATCTATTGATTGAACTGCAAAAATTAGTTTCTGAAAAGAAATATACTCAGGCTTACGAAAAAAGTAACAGTGAATTTCAATACTTAGGTGAGCCTGTTTATGATTTTTTACTTGGGGTTTCTGCGCTTAAAACAGGAAATGCGGCACCTGCTGTATTTGCTTTTGAACGCGTGCTTGAAAACAACCCTAGATGGTATGAAGCTCGCTTGTACTTAGTTCGTGCTTATTTAACCGTTAATAATTTACCTGCTGCCGATACTCAAGCTTTAATACTGATTAACTCACCTAACACACCTAATAACATAAAATCTTCGGCACAGTCGTTACTTGATACAACCACACTTAAAAAGCAAGAAGCTGGGCGTTCTTATAAGCAAAATATTGAGCTTGCACTTGGCGTTGATGGCAACGTAAATGCAGGTACGGCAGAAAATACGATTATAATTCCTAATATTGGTGAATTTTTATTATCGTCAGAAAGTAAAAGTACGCAAGACAACTATGCGCGACTAAATTACAGAGGAAAGTACTCTCACCCCATAGATCAAAAAAGTTTAATCACTTTGAGCGTTAATACCGGGTGGTACAAGTTTGCAGAACTCAGCCAATACGATCGTATAAATGCGCATATTAATGCTGCCTATCAATATAAACAAAATGACATAAGTTGGTTTGCACAAGTATCGACGACTCCATTAATGCTTGATGGCGATCTTTATCGTACTGAATCAGCTTTAACAGCAGGTGCTAGTTATAAGTTGAATAAACAAGTTAATTTATTTAGCTCTGCGACTGCGGGGGTTTTAAACAATAGATTTGATGAAAAGCTCAATAATTCGTTTTATGCAATAAACGCAGGAGCTAGCTATGCAACTAAGCAATGGTTTCAAAGTTTAAGTGTTAACGCTAAAAATGAAGAAGCCGATATTACTGAAGGTGAATTTAATAGCCGAAATATTACTAGCTTGTACTACCAAGCAAACACTCAACTAGCTCAATATTGGCAGTTGTTGTCTCTTGCTGGATACCAATGGATTAATTATAAAGATGATCACCCTTTATTTTTACAAGAACGTGCCGATAACCTTCTTATGTTCTCAACTTCTGTTCGCTACTTAGTTAATCGCGATTTAGCCATACAGTTGGCTGCCAACTATCAAGATAAATCCAGTAATATTTCTTTATTCGAATATGACCGTTTAGATATCAATTTAAGCGCTTCTTACTCATTTTAATTTAAGGTATTTATGAAACATTTACTCCCTGTAATTACCACTTTACTTTGTGTAAGTTTTTATACACAAGCAAATGATCCTGCTGGTAAAACTATTTTAGCGCGAGGCTCTGTACTAGCGGTTGATGGAAGCTCTGAACAACAACGGCAGTTGCAGCGCAAAGATACCGTTTTTGGTGTAGATCGCATTACGACCGGAGAGAAAAGCAAAGCGCAATTTTCAATGTCGGATGGTGGTTTAATCGCTTTAAAAGAAAATTCAGAACTAAATATTGCTAACTACGAATTTGATGATAATACCCAACAAGGTTCTGCTTCTATTGAGTTACTTAAAGGTGGTTTACGCTCTATTTCGGGTGTGATTAAAAAAAATGGCGGCTCTTATAATGTAAAAACCCCCGTTGGCTCTATTGGTATACGTGGAACACATTTTGAAGTTCAGCTCGTTGAAGGCAATGTGTTTTTAGCTGTATGGGATGGCGCAATAGATTTAACTTTAGAAAATAATAGCGTGGTTTCTTTGGGTGATAACGAGGCATTTTCGTTTGCACAAATTACAGCCTCTGGTGAAGTATTAAAAACGACGCGTGCGGCACGTGTGTTTGATCAAAATATAGTAACGATCGACCCTAAAGATGACAACGAAGAAGAGACTGAACAAGCATCTGTAACTGAAGTTGAAGTAAATGCTTTTGAAGCAGATACAGATACTATGGATATATATTCTGAACAACAATTTCAAACAGTTAGCAGCGCATCTTTAGTCGATCAAATAGCTCAGCGCCAAGGTGTATTTAACTATGAAGTATCAAGCTTTAATGTAAATTCGAGTGTGGGTGCTGTTACTGACTTTGCTATGACTATGGCTGTTGATTTTGATAATGGTACGGTACCTGATGGCGAAATTAGTTTTAATGACGCCGGCGGAAATTGGTATGCGGCTTACAGCGGTTTAATAAATTTAAGCGAACTTGACCTAGCCGTTACATTTGCATCCCATGGCAACAATAAAGCCGAGGGCGATGTTGATGCAATATTTTTGAATGACTTAGACAATATTACTGGCAACTTTAATCTTAACGAAATAAATAATCCTGATGTAAATGCTAGCGGTTCTTTTAAATTAGAACCATAAACACATTGGATACAAAGCTTTTATTATGGAGTATTTAAAATGACAGCAAAAAATATATTTTTGCTTGGTTCTATGGTGTTTTTGTTAAGTGCCTGTGGAGGCTCAGAAGAAAGCCCTGCTCAAGAGACTATACAATCACCTACGGCTGAAGTAGTACCGCCAACGATGACTAGCTATATAAATTTGGCTGGTGTTATAGCGAGCAATCAAACCAAGAATACAAAAGTTTTAGGTGCTGTCACTTCAAGTAGAGGTGTTGTTGGATCAAGCGTAGCTAATACACGCGCTAATATTGTTTTTTCACAAACAAACGAAACTGTGCAAGGCAACGTTTCTTTTTTACTTGAAGCTTCGGATACTGATGGCATTGCTGAAGTTAATTTAGTACTCCCTAGTGTCAATAAAAGCATATCACTTTGTTCTTCTGATTGTGGCTTTGACTACGAAAAATCAATTATAGGCCTCAGCCCTGCGCTTTATGGCGTAACTTCAGGTGAAATACGCCTAGAAATATGGATAACTGACACTTTAGATAACCAAGTCCTTGCTGATGCAATTACTTTTAACTGGCAACCATATCAAATTGAAGGGGTTACAGCTCAGCGAGACGAAGATAATATTAGTATTTCGTGGCAAGCTAACCCCGAACTTAATCGTTATAATGTTTATATTGCAACTCAAGCGGGTGTCTCATCTACTAATATTAATGAATTAGAAAACGGGCAACAATTTTTAAGTATTCAAGATACTACATTAAACATTACCGAGTCATTGACAGATAAAAGTTATCAAGTACTTATTACCGGTGTTGATGGCAGTGGTGAAAGTGGCTTTGCTAATACAATAAACATAGCACCAGTGGGTGGAGAGCTTGCATTTGCGCCAGAAGCTAATGCCGATCAGTTTCAGATAAATGAAGATCAAACTCTACAAGGCAACGTATTAACAAATGATACGAATCAATACAGTGGCGATTTACGTGTAAATGCTGATGCATTAATTCTACCGCAGCATGGCACTCTTAATATAGATGAAAATGGTGATTTTACTTATATCCCTATTGTAAACTTTAATGGTGAAGATGCCTTTAGCTATCAAGTTGCTAACGAGCTAGGCATGACAGACACCGCAGTTGTAGAGATAACTATTTTAGCTGTTAATGACGCCCCTATTGCGCTTGATAATACTTATAACATTACAAACAATGGAGCCTTAGTTGTCCTATCGCCTGGCTTACTTATTAACGATAGCGATATAGACTTAGATAACTTAACTGTTGATACAACGCCTGTTAGCGAACCGACAAGAGGGCAATTAACTCTTTTTGATAATGGTGGCTTTGAATACCAAGGCGAGCAAAACATGCAAGGTGAAGACAGCTTTCAGTATAGAGTTGTTGATGCACAAGGTGCTCAGGCTATTGCTAATGTAACCATTGTAAGTTCAAACACTAACGTAGCCCCTGTAACAAAAAATGATAGCTATAGTTTAAGCGAAGATGAAACACTTGTGGTTACAGCAGCCAATGGTGTGCTTAGTAACGATACTGACCCAAATAATGACAGTTTTTCAGTTGATGAAACATTTATTGTAGCACCAACACATGGCCAACTATTATTAGCAATTGATGGCAGTTTTAGTTATATACCAGATGCTAATTTTAATGGTGTTGATCAATTTCAATATCAAGCTATCGACTCTTTAGGAGCGACTTCTACAGCGACAGTAACTTTAATAATAAACAGTGAACCTGATAACCCTGTCGCACAAAATGATGCCTATCAATTTGGTAAAAATAAACTATTTGAAGTAACTACGCAAAATGGCCTACTAGTTAACGATTTTAATATTGAAGCTGGCGATTTATCAGTTAATACGACAGCAATTAATACGACTCAAAATGGCGAGCTTACATTAAAAGTTGATGGCTCGTTTACTTACCAGCCAGACTTAGGTTTTATTGGTGTAGATAGCTTTACTTATTCAATTTCAAATGAGCAAGGCTTAACCGCAACAGCCCAAGTAACGTTAAGTGAAAGCGGTGTTAATACTTTTCCAGAAGCCAATGACGATCAATATACGTTAGATGAAGACAGCTCTGCATCTCTATTAGATGTGCTAGCTAACGATACAGATGAAGATGGCGATACAATTTCTATTTCTAATGTAGAAAATGTTGTTGGAGAGGCGACTATTGTTGCCGGAAAAATAGAGTTTACTCCACCAGCCAACTTTTCAGGTGAGATAGTACTAACTTACACCATTACTGATGGCTATAGCGCTGGTAATGAAGGTATAAACGACAGAACAGCTAGTGTGACTATTACAGTCACACCCGTTAATGATGCCCCTATTGCAAATGCTGATTCAGTAACGATGAACGAAGATGCCCCTGCGGTATTAGTTAACGTATTAACTAACGACTCCGATATTGATGGCGATATTCTTGCAATAACAGCTGCTACTGCAGATATAGGTTCTGCATCTATTGTTGATAATAAAATCCAATACACGCCTGTTGCTAATACAAATGGAACTGCAATTATTAGTTACACAATAAGTGATGGTAGCGGCGGTACTGCAACGACTAACTTAACAATTACTATACTACCAATAAATGATACTCCAATTGCAAACGCTGACTCAACTACAATGGATGAAGATGCTGCGCCAATACTAATAAACGTATTAGCAAATGACTCTGACGTGGATGGTGATAGCCTCATGATCAGCGCTGTCTCGGCAGATACTGGCTCGGTCTCAGTGATAAGCAATCAAATTCAATACACTCCTGAGACTAACAGCAACGGTTTAGCAACGGTTACTTATACCGTAAGTGATAGCAGCGGTGGTTCAAGTACAACAACATTAACTATTACTATTACTCCCGTAAACGATGCCCCAGTTGCAAACGCAGACTTGGCTACCATGGCTGAAGATGCTGCGCCAATACTAATAAACGTATTAGCAAATGATTCAGACGTGGATGGTGATAGCCTCACGATCAGCGCAGCCTCGGCAGATATTGGTTCGGTCTCAGTAGTTGGCAATCAAATTCAATATACACCTGCAGCCG
>NZ_AUTP01000126.1:0-11109 GCF_000498075.1 Pseudoalteromonas sp. TAB23 | reverse complement strand
ATCCCTGAAATAGTGGTGAGAGACGATATTGCATCGGGTAAGCTTGTACAGGTTATGCAAGGTTATAAAACCTTTGAGTTTGGTTTATTTGCTATTTATCCGCATAGAAAGTTTGTGGCTCAAAAGGTTACGTCGTTTATTCAGTTTTTATTTGAAAAGTTTGAAGCTAAGCCAAAAACAAAAAAGCCTAAAATCAGTTAAGTGATTTTAGGATTTTTAAAGTGGGTCATTAAAATATCATTTAAAACAGTTGCTTACTTTAAAGTGGTGATTACTTAAAACAACCACTTACTTTAATATAATAACTGGCACATCGTTGTTTTCGAGCATTTTAATGGTATTACTGCCCACAAAAAACTGCCTTAACTTCGAATGCCCAAAAGCCCCCATAACAATCAAATCAATATTATTTTGCTCTTTGTATTGCATTAACGAGTCAAAAATATTGCCCTCTAAAAAGCTTGCAGACACTTCAAAACCCATACTACTGAGTTTAAATTGAGCGTTAAGAAACTTCTCTTCTAAGTTCTTCTCATTATTATTAATACTCACTAAATGACAATGAAGCCCATGTAATAAACCGCCATCAATAACTTGTTGCAGTGCTTTGTCGGCTGTTTCGCGACCATCGTACGCAATCATAAATGATTTAGGCTGCTTAAACTTTCTAGAAATAAGCAATATTGGTTGCGAGGCGCTACGCACGAGCGTTTCGATGTGTGAACCAAGTGCATTTAAATCAACACGATGATCAACACCATTTCGACCAATAACGATTAAGCGAGTATCATCTTTAAAATCAATAATAGCGTCGATTACATCACCGTGACGTTTAATTAATTCATAGTTTTGAATATGAGCAATTTTTGCTTGTACAGCAACCGAGTCGAGTAATTCATCTGCTAGTTTTAAAGAAACTTTACTACGGTGTTCATCGAGTTTTGTCATTTCTTCAAGCAAAGCAGATTGGGCACCTAAACCAATTGTACCGGTGTAGTTACCTACATTAGTTTGTTGTATTTTTTCAAGCATATGTATAAAGCTAATTGATTTATCTAGCTTTTTTGAAGCCCAAATAGCAGCTTCGGTTACAGCGTGTGTAATGACAGAGCCATCGATACAGGTAATTATTTTTTCCATTACATTCTCCTTAATGACCGCCAAGTAGTTTATCGACTTCTTTAGGGTCGTTATGTACGCCAAACTTATCAACAACTGTTTCGGTTGCGCTATTCATACCAACAATATTAACTGTTGCACCTTCGCGTCTAAATTTAATAACCACCTTATCGAGTGACGATACACCGGTTATATCCCAAAAATGTGCATGGGTTAAATCTATAACAACATTTGTTACCGCACTTTTAAAATCGAACGACGCTATAAACTGCTCTGCTGAGGCAAAAAATACCTGACCTACAACTTCATAAGTTACTAGGTTTTTAGTTTCATCGTGCTTAGTTGTAACAACCATAAAGCGACCAATTTTGTTTGCAAAAAACAACGTAGCTAACAACACGCCAACTAAAACGCCAATGGCTAGATTATGCGTGGCAACTACTACAATAACGGTGGAAATCATCACTACGTTTGACGAAAGCGGGTTCTTTTTTAAATCTTTAACTGATGCCCACGAAAACGTACCAATCGATACCATAATCATTACTGCAACTAATGCCGCCATAGGAATTAAACGCAGCCACTCATCTAAAAACACCACCATGATGATTAAAAATAAACCAGCAATAAAGGTTGAAAGTCGTCCACGACCGCCCGATTTAACGTTAATAATTGATTGCCCAATCATGGCGCAACCCGCCATACCACCAAATAAACCTGCGCCAATATTTGCAATACCTTGACCTTTACACTCTTTATTGCGATCGCTCGTTGTATCGGTTAAGTCATCAACAATAGTGGCGGTCATCATGGATTCAAGTAATCCCACAACAGCAAGACCAATCGAATACGGTAATACAATTTGCAGCGTTTCGAGTGTTAGCGGTACATCAGGCCATAAAAATATAGGTAGGGTGTCTGGCAGTTCGCCCATGTCGCCAACTGTTCTTATATCAAGCCCTAAAAACAGTGCAAGTAAGGTAATAACAACAATACACACTAAAGGAGAGGGAAGTATTTTGCCAATTGTTGGAATATACGGAAATAAGTAAATAATACCCAAACCCGCTGCAGTCATCGCATAAACATGCCAAGTAACATTAGTCAGCTCAGGTAACTGCGCCATAAATATTAAAATCGCCAGTGCGTTTACAAACCCTGTTACAACAGAGCGCGATACAAACCGCATTAACTCACCGAGCTTTAAAAAGCCTGCAAATATTTGTAGTACACCGGTGAGTAAGGTAGCAACCAGTAAGTATTCCAGACCATGATCTTTAACCAGCGTCACCATTAACAGTGCCATTGCACCGGTAGCAGCCGATATCATGCCAGGGCGTCCGCCTACAAAGGCAATAATAACCGCAATACAAAATGAGGCATATAAACCTACTTTTGGATCAACACCCGCAATAATAGAAAAGGCAATAGCTTCAGGTATTAGGGCAAGCGCCACAACAATACCAGCAAGCACATCACCACGAACATTAGAGAGCCAATCTCTTTTTACGTGATCAAACATGTAATAAACCTAATTAGTTAGTTTCCCAAAGTATAGGGGAGTATTTTATTTAAATAACAATGATTCTCGCGCAGATGGCGATTAAGGTTGCACGCAACGTGCTGATGAAAAAGGGAGTGGTTGCCTAGGGCGGCGTAAGTTTCAAGTAAAAAGCTCCTTTTTGATTAGTGTGTATTGATAATGGGAATAAATTATAAGTAACGCATACACTTTAGCAATATAGAGTTAGTTCATAAAGAGTAAACCTCAATCCAATAAGGTTTTTAAGCAATTAAAACTCAAACGTAAAACCAAACTCTCTTAATTTTTCGTACACGTTTATATCAAAACGATAAAGCGTTGCGGCTCTGTGAGCTACGTTGGTTTGTTTTTCTTTGCAGTTTATTAATAAGTTCATTTTTTGAAACTTACGTCTAAAGTTAGGTTTATCGAGTGATTTATTTAAAATCGACTCGTAAATTCCTTGTAGCTCAAGCAGGGTGAATTTTTCAGGGAGTAAGCTAAAACCAATAGGCTCGTGTCTTACTTTGTAGCGTAAGTAGTCTAAGCCACTTTTTAAAATATCGGCATGGTCAAACATTAAAGCGGGTACACTATTTACATCAAACCATTCACACTCTAAAGCATTATCGCCGCTCACAAGGTTGGTTTCTTCAAAGCGAACGAGCGAATAATAAACAATAGTAATAATACGTCTAGCAGGGTAGCGGTCTACATTACCAAATGCACCTAACTGATCTAAGTACAGGTTTTCAACACCGGTCGTACTTTTAACAACACGCAGAGCTGCAAGGTCTAAGTTTTCATCTTTACGAACCCAATGACCAATTAAACCCCATTGGCTTGTTGCAAGGCCCCGATTATATTTAACCAGCAACACCTTTAACTTACCTTCATGAATAGCAAATACAATATTATCTACGGTTAGATTGCTAATGCAGTCATCAGGAATCGATTCTTCGTCAATGTTGTTAGAAATGTTTGATGTTTTATAGTGCATAAATTACTCAGAAAAAGCTATACGAAGATATTGTTATAAAGACTATTAAGGGTATATAAAAGGTGGGTAAAGCGCAAATAAAAAGCTTTTATAATTCCTATTTAAAACAATCAGATAAACTTAAAAAACGTTTACGCCCCATTGTTTGGATAGGAACTGGCTTAGCTACATTTCAGCAATTAGTCGGCATTAACGTTGTTTTTTACTACGGCGCGGTACTTTGGCAAGCAGCAGGCTTTACTGAATCTGACGCGTTACTTATTAATATAATAAGCGGCTTTGTAAGTATTTTAGCGGTGTTTATTACCATGTATTTTATAGACAAAATTGGCAGAAAACCTTTTTTGTTAACCGGCTCAATTGGTATGACGGTGACGCTTTCGGTTATTGTTTATGCCTTTTTAAACGCAGATATTGGCTCAACAGGTAACTTAGAATTAGGAGAGCAGGGCATAGTTGCTTTAATAGCCGCTAATGCGTATGTGTTCTTTTTTAATCTATCGTGGGGCCCTGTAATGTGGGTTATGTTAGGCGAAATGTTCCCTAACCAAATTCGCGGCTCTGGCCTTGCAGTTACCGGCTTTGCCCAGTGGATAGCTAACTTTTTAATTACCTGGTCGTTCCCTGTCATGCTCACCGGTATAGGTTTAGCAGGGGCTTATGGTTTTTACGCATTTTGCGCGTTTGTTTCAGTTATATTTGTATTTAAGTTTTTACACGAAACCAAAGGCAAAGAGCTTGAACAAATGAAAGGGTAAATATTATCCCTTTAATAAGCGCCAAAACTAAAGCAATAGAACTAGAATAATAGAACTAAAGCAATAGTTTTGGAGTTGTTAGACTGCTTCACTCGTTAAGCTTTCTTTTTACTAAACCCAAACACTTTATAAACTCGCAGCAACTATCTCATTTCTCAATAGTTAAATTATTAATGCATTTAAGTAAAGTGTGAGTCGCTTGTTCAATATCACGATTTGTAATAGCGTTTAACATCATTTTTTAAACTTTTATTATTTCGATTTAAGCTGCCTTCATCGACGTCTTCCTTTGGTTTTTAACTGGATTATCAACTTTCGACCATGTTGTGAAAATGAATAATATTAGACGTGACGTAGTTTTTGTAAAAAGACGTAGTTGCGCAGTTTGTGTAATAAGCAACTAAAAAGCAAATACAGCTGATAGTCTGCAGTGAGCGAGAAGCAGACGGTCGGTTAAACTCGTTTTTGGACAGAAACAAGTTAGAGCAGGCTTATAAAAGTTAAAGATGAGTTAATTGTAAGGCACCCCCTGTTTCCTTACAATCAAGGTAAATGAACTTTAATGATCAGCCATTACTAGCCAACAATAATGTACAATCAATTCAATGCGCCTTTTAGTCGTTTCATGTAGCAATGCAGAATAGCTTACAGGTATGTTGAAGAAAAAGTCGCAAGGAGGATAGTTTGAAAATCGAAAAAGTAAACCTCAATGGTTTTAGAAATTTTAAAGCCGCATCAGTAAGTTTTAATGATAGAACTTTGATGATTGGCAGTAACGACGTTGGTAAAACAAACTTACTTTATGCTTTGCGCTTGTTGCTGGATAAGTCTCTATCAGACCGTGATATAGAACCAGAATTAACTGATTTTTATATCAACAGTAATGGCGAACAACCAGATACCTTTACAATAAATGTATATTTTTCAGAAGTTACAGAGGATGCTGTTTTATCTATTTTAAAAGGGCATGTGAGTGACGATGGAAAATGTGTAATTTCGATGGTCGCTGATAGAGCAACACTGGATTGCCAAATATTCATAGGCTGTTCAGAGGGCGAGTTAGAATTAGTCCAATCCAGATTTTATTTAAAGCGTTTAAATCTAAGATATGTTCGCTCTAGAAGAGACCTCGAAAAGTTCATTAATATAGAAAAGAAAAAGCTTCTAAAGCAATCTCTGGATAATCTTGAAGCAACTGACCTGGCTGCCGATCAAGCAGAAATGAATGTAATTTCTGGGCAGTTAAATCAAGTGAACGAAAAAGTAGCTGGGCTAAATTACGTTAAAGACGCAACATCTGTAGTTAATGAAGAATTAAAAAAGTTATCATATACAAATGGCGATTATAGTGTCCACTTAGATACAGGAGCTATTAAAGTTAATCAGTTCATTGATAATTTGGAGCTTGGAGCTTCAACTTCAGGATCTAAAATAATGCTAGGAGGTGATGGGAGAAATAACCAAATATTGTTAGCATTATGGAAGGCAAAAAGTCAAAGAGAGTTTGACCCTGAACATGAAGTAACATTCTATTGTGTAGAAGAACCTGAAGCTCACCTACACCCACATCAACAACGTAAACTGGCTGACTACTTAATACATGAATTACCGGGCCAGACAATTATCACCAGTCATTCTCCACAAATAACTGAACGTTATAAACCTGACTCCATTATACGGCTCTTCTCAACAGCTGAAGGCTCTAAAGCTGCAAAAGATGGCTGCTCCAGTTGTATTTCAGATGCATGGGATGAGTTAGGTTATAGAATGAGCATACTTCCGGCAGAAGCTTTTTTTGCTAGTTGTGTATTTCTGGTAGAAGGCCCTTCTGAAAAATTGTTTTATGAAGAGCTAGCGAGCCAATTGGATTTTGATTTAGATTTTTACAACATAACCATCTTATGTGTTGATGGTATTCAATTTAAAGTTTATTGCCAGATACTCGATGCAATGGAAATACCTTGGGTACTCAGAACGGATAGTGATGTCTCTGGAACTAGAGGGCGAACAGATAAAAGAGCTGTAGGGTTTAATCGTTGTTTTTCGCTAATGGGTTTACCAAATGCTCCTTATTATCCGCCTAATACCACATCACAAGACCTTGTAAATAATGGTGCTTGGCAGAATGCTTCTAACCAAGTAAATCCAAATGGTATGTTCTTATCAAAAATAGACCTTGAGAACGATATCGCACTTGAGTTGGAAGGTGAACTTTTAGCTTTCGCAGATGAAGAGGATGTTGTAGATGCTATCAAGTATTTGCAAGGTAAAAAAGCGATTAGAATGAGAGAGTTTATTTCACAAAATAGAGATGCTTTTGCCAAGTTGGTCAGTGGTGAACTAGCAAAACCTTTAGCATACGCAGTAGCTAGGGCAATGGCTTAGTATGGCTGATTTTAAATTTACCCCTGATCAAGAAGCTGCTATAGCTTCAAGTGCGAATATGGTTATTACTGCTTGCCCAGGAAGCGGTAAAACAGCTGTTGTCGTAGAGAAAATGAGAAATGAAGTCCAATTGCTCCCTGACTATAAGGGCGTGATTGGCATTACGTTTACGGTAAAGGCCAGCAAAGAATTAAAACAACGGTGTAAAAAAGATGCGTGCGATTTAAAGGCTAGCTTTTTCGGGACCATTGATCATTTTTGTTTAAGTGAAATAATTTACCCATTTGGTTCACGGTTGATTGGTCACTCTTCTTCGGCTATAGAGTGCAAATTATTCGATGAAATCCCTCAAAATTTAAAAGAGCAAATTCCTACGATTTCTGGATACTCTGGGGACATCAAAACTGACACTTATCCAACATTTGAACAAGACATTAAGATTTTATATGAAAATGGGTATGTTTTACTTGAGCTGTTAGGCGTAATAGCTAACCATATTCTAAATACCTCATTAGCCTGCCAAAATTACTTTCGAGCAAAGTATTCTTCTCTTTATGTTGATGAGTATCAGGATTCATCTGAACCTCAACATATGTTATTTTTAAAATTAATAGAACTAGGTTTAACAGGTATTGCAGTTGGGGATACACAGCAATCAATTTATGCATGGCGAGGAAGTAACCCAGAATATATTACAAGTTTAACTGCGCAGCCTGATGTCTTTGAACACCACATAGTTAATATAAACCACAGGTGTCACCCTTCAATTACCAACTATTCAAACAGATTGTTTAATCCAACTTGTGATTTGATTTCCACTGATGAAATAAGAGTTCATAGATGGAGTTATCAAGGTACTCAGCTTAATGTGTCTGAACAAGTTAGTGACTCTATTCAAGATATTATCGAAAAAGGTATAACAGACTCTTATTCTAAAATAGGTATTCTAGTTAGAAACAATATATCTTTGGAATTTCTAGAGCAAAAGCTAAAAGTTCCTTTTAGAATTTTTGATGAAGATCCATTGGCTGTAAGAAATACTCGTATCACTAACTTGTTTGCAAGTTTATTACGGTATCGTCTTAATGAAGATTATAGGATTAACGACGTAATCGAAACGGTTGTTCGGTACATAAGAGTTCAAGAGCAACAGGTCGCTAATCTTCGGAGATTGATTTTTGATGTAATAGATAAAGAATATGGAGAGCTGGCAGAATCGATTATTAAGATTTCTGAAGATATTTTTGTTTGTGTCGTTTCAGATTCAGATAAAGAGCTAATTCATAATATTTGTGTTGATAGCAAACTACTAAAACATTACATGCCAATTAACGAAAATGAAGTACAAGTAATGACTCTTCACAAATCCAAAGGACTGGAATTTGATGTGGTTTATCATTTAGATCTTTATGACTGGGTACACCCCAAAAGGCGTATTGTTCAAGGGTCATGGGATGTTCATTACGAAAACTGGGAGCAAGAGCTGAATCTACATTTTGTTGGTATTACTAGAGCAAAAAAGCACTGTATATTAGTTACCAGCAGCAATCGTCTAAACTATCAACATCAAGTGAAAAACGGTAACCCCTCTCAGTTTTTTGATTTGCCTGGATTAGAGGGATTACATACATAATAAGTGCAGTTGTTAAGTTCTGTATTTAGCAGTAAACACCATCATCATTGTTGCCGAGGTGCTTGTTTAAAATAAAGGACAGTTTGGTGGAGAGTTCTACTTTACTGTGCGGTAAAGCTAACTCGAAATGGGGCAGAAACGAGTTACGACTGATAGCACTAAGCTGAATTTCGGCAAAGAACGAATAGCGGTCATTGTGATTGGCTAAAAATAGTTAATTACTCATATTGGTGTTTGTTCACATATACAAGTAAACGTGCTACGAGCAGACATTTGCGCGGCTCGCATACAGTCAAATTTTTACCCCCACAAACCGATATAATGAGGGAAATAAATCAATTACAAGAAAAACGATTTTAATTGGCGAGTTTAGTGTGCTCCAGTTTTTTATTGATCTTTAAGCTTAGCACGCTACAAAGCGGTTCGTGGATGAGTGATAGCCAGGTATTGAGGCGCTAGTTATATTAAGTTGTTCGAGGCGGAGGGTGGACTATATTTATTTAGTCAAGACGATTGAGGCATCTACTTAATAATTGGCTATAAAAAAACATCTTATTCTCTTTTATTGACTACAGTTTTAGGTGGCTACAGCGGTGCTAAAAACAAGAGTTATTAAAAAGGCGTTAGCCTGTGAATAAGTTACAAAACTTTAAGCATTAAAGCCACTCTTCAGTTTATACTCCTGTCGGCCTTTCCCCTAGCTACGGCATCCCCCAAAAAATCACGACACTTCACTCCTCAGAGTGATTCTAAGCGACTTTGTATGAAAAGTGATGCAATTTACCTGTGCCTATGAAATTTCCTTATCGAGCCTCTAAGCTCCATAAAGAGAAGTTTATCAAGGCACGATTAGCTTTTTTTAGCTGGAAGATTGGTGAACGCGTTTTTTAAGGACTATTTTGCATTTAACTCTGTAAAGTCGCGCTCGTTCCTCGCTACGGCTTCGCCTAGTTAAAATTAAAAGCCGCGATATAGTGGGTTAGTTACCCATCCCCCATACATTAACTCTTAATGGGTAATGCTTTTGTAGTTGTTAATGATTTAAAAGTAATGAAAAAGAAATTATAATAATGTTTCTTTTACGTTTATTTAATTATGGAATGATTATGATAAAAAATTTACTTTTAACATCTTTAATTGGACTAGTTTCTTTCTCAAGTTTAGCCTCGGAAACTCCACTTTACACTGAATGCTCAACATGTTTTTCTTTCGAACAGTTCAAAAATACAGCAAGATTAAAAGCTAAAGTAGATCGCCCTCGCGATGTTTATGTAATGAATCTAGATAAATCAATTATTGAGAAATTCAATGTTTCTAAGACCATTACAGGGTACAGGATATTAAAAGGAGATAATGAACCTGATGGTCGTGGTGGTCATATTCAAGATGTAAGAATACCTATATATAGTTGGACTGTAGATAGCTATGGTGTAGAGCAGGACGCTTTAAATACTTTTCATAATATATCTGATGCAAAAAGTGCTGTTGTTGCAAGCTTAGCTGGAGTAAGCGCAACTATTGTGCCTAAAGAGATTGCAGGTAGCGCTTGGGACTTAGTTGGATTTGGTGCAAAACAATATGAAGTTTCATCTTATTATAATGAACATACAACCCTAGAACAGGATATATCGAACTTTACAATCGCAGCGGCAAAAGTTTCTGGCGTTGCTGAAATTGAAAAAGTCTTTATGCAGGTTGCTTTTGATGACAAAAGCATTGCAATATATTCGTTATATGGAATTATTGGTGATGAGCTTATATGGGATTTTGAACATGGTAGAGATGTTGACGGAAACAAAGTTGAACCTACACTTCCTGTAACATCACCACGTACATATACCTTTAAAAAAGGTGGTTTATCAACTTTCTCAAATTTTTATGATGCTGCCGTGCGTTCTGGAGCCCAATTTTACAGTACCTCTGCTAAATCACCTTCTTCTGCAGGTCGAGTTTCTTGTGTAGGCGGTAAAGCTCCTGGTTCATATATATGTACTTATACAAAATAATTAATTAAAAAATAGAGCCTTGTAAAACAAGGCTTTAAAATACATGAAAGTTCAACTCCTATGTAACACTATTTCTAACATCCATTATGAACCTTATTAAGTTTTCTTTTGTTGCTCTGATACTTTGAGCTTTGTTAAATTAAGATATAGAGTAAACATTAATTAATGCAGGGACAGCTACATGAGATTTAGAAAGAGCATCAGAATAGGTAAGGGTTCAAGGGGCAACCTAGGAAAAAAGGGAATTACTAGCATTTCTGTTGGAGGTAAAGGTTGAATTCGAAGAGAGCTTTTATGTTTCATAGCTCTCTTCGATGAATGAACTTAAGTATTCAGCATTGGTCTTTAATTTATTTATCAAACTGTTTTTTCGACTAAGAGCGTTACCGTGATTTTTTGCCTTCTGTTTTTCGATTTTCATTTCTCGTTTATTGTGCTGTATTAATTCGTTTTTTTCAGTCAGTGTATTTCCAATTTCATCCGATTTTCTTTTTTCCTTTTGATAGCACTCGTTTAAATCTTTTTTAGTCTCTGATATTAGTATTTTTTCAGCTTCAATTTCTGCTTGTTCTTGCTCTACTTCGAGCTTAGCTTGGATGCGGGCATTGTCTAGAAGCGTATGGGTCACACATTAAGAATCTTCAATGTCTGCTAGTGGAACTAAGCCGAACTTCGGCAAAGAGCGA
>NZ_AUTP01000125.1:0-4891 GCF_000498075.1 Pseudoalteromonas sp. TAB23 | reverse complement strand
TAATCCCTTCCAAAACGCCAATTAAAACAATATCAAACACTTCTATATTCTGCGTAAAAATACAGTAATCAATTGAACCAAAATAGGAACTCAGCTATGGTTTGTTTATCAATAAAAACAAATTTAAAAACGAGTTAATCTACAGGCTCGTTATACGTACAGGAGAGTTTTGTGCTTGATGAAATTATTTCTCAGCTCAAAGATAAAAAATCAACCAAACGACGCTCTGCGGCTAAGAAGTTACGTAAACTTAAAAGTATTGATGCAGGTTCATATCTATTAATTGCTTTGGAAGAAGAAATTAAAGATTCGCGTACTTGGGAAACGCAATATCAAATGATTATGGCTCTTGGTGAGTCTAACTTTAAACCAGCATTAAGTTTTCTTAAATCATTAGTAAAGCATAACTTTGAAGCCACAATGATTTATGTTGCTATTGGTGATTCAATCCAACGATTATCAATGCAAAATGAACAAGACATTACCTCAGTATTTGAAGCTATAAAAACAGGTAATGATATGCTCGTGAGCGGTGCTATCCGTGCAATGGCAATGCTTAAAATAGTGCCTGACGACGATTCTATAGAAAATATCATTAATTATGCTATCGTTCAAAAGAAGAACGATGGCATAAACTTTTGGATATTAGCTGCGGCTCCGGGTTGGTCAGGGCAAAAAGTTCAGGAGTACCTTGGTTATTGTTCAACTTCTAAACGTGACGAGATAATTAATGCAGTTGAGTTAGCTCGAAAAAACAAATATAAAAAATGGTTTCCGCTTTAAGTACGTATGGAGCCATAAACTAGACACCCACTCTAAATTTTGCACTTTTATGAGCCTAGATTAGTTTACAATTGGAGTGGCTGTCTAATTTAATGCGATATAGAAAAGCTGCAAAACACGATGCATTAAGAAGGGTAAGCCCTTTTACCCTAAAAAGCCACTCAAACACCCTTAATCCCTTCCAAAACGCCAATTAAAGCAACACCAAACACTTCTTTATATGCTGCGTAAAAGTACAGTAATCGATTGAACCAAAATAGGAACTCAGCTATGGTTTGTTTATCAATAAAAACAAATTTAAAAACGAGTTAATCTACAGGCTCGTTATACGCACAAAGGACATGTAGTTGAATAACGAAGCTGTTAAACCAAAATACTTAAATTACACTGAGATATTGGGTTTCAAAATTCCTTTAGTGTGGTGTTCGTTAGCTATGTTAATTGGCCTAATATTTCATGAAGTTGTAGAAGCTATTTTAGTACCGCCGCTAACGTTATTGATGGTTTATATTTGTCATAAAATAACCAGTTTTTTCCTGAGCTTTCAGGAACACAGTGGGATTTTGAGTGAGAAAGTTTATGGTGTGATAATTAAATTCATTTGGTTTAGTGCTGTACTTGGATTTTTCATATCTCTTTTTAGTGCCGCTTTTGAATCTGTAAACAACGAAGTAAATTTTGAATTTTTCAATGGTGTTTTCAGTATTGTCTATTTTGGTTTTGCTTTGGCAGCGGCTAATAAGTGGGGTAAAACCTATGTTCCCAAACATTAGCGTAATATGTGCGTATAACAAAAACATCAACTGGAAACTACTCGCTGTAAAGCGCTCGTATTTTCCAGTTATATTAAGCGTTATATGCCACAGGAAATTTTGTGAAATTTTTTATGTTGGGTGCAATGATTATGGCTGCAAATATCGTTTGTGCAGCCACTTATACATTTGAATCTTGGCCCGAAAACGGCAAACATTGTGAATTCTCATTTGATTCTGCACCAACGATAAATTGGGACGGTACGTCTGAGCTACCAATTTCATTTCTAAATGTTCAGTCTATTTTCAATGATTGGATAAAGGTTAATCTTAAACCAACTGAAGAAGCTCACCCTACGAGTTTTGATTTAGCTACAGTTGCCGCTGATGGGTTAGATACTAGTTATTGGGTATTTAAAGTGCGCTTTGTAGTGTTTAAAAATGGACAACCTTCCGCAATGTTTAATCGCAGAGTCGCAATTGATATGGCAGGTAAAGTAATTGAGGCGCAATGCGGCAATGAATTAGGTGGTGCACTTCCAATTAGAATCTAGGTTTGAAACCCCCGTAACTCCTTCCAAAACGCGAATAAAACCCACACTAAACACTTTTTAATATTCTGCGTAAAACACAGTAATCAATTGAACCAAAATAGGAACTCAGCTATGGTTTGTTATCAATAAAAACAAATAAAAAAACGAGTTAATCTACAGGCTCGTTAGTGCTCAAGAGGTATGATGAATCATCTTTTTCCATTAGCTTTCATTGGATTTTATGGTGCCGCCATTTCCCAACTAAGTTTTTTGGTATTTAGTGATGTTCTTGATGATGGTGTTTTAACTTATGTAGCGGTAGGTTTAGGCTNGTAGTTCGCCTTTATCAAAAATGGGGGCATGATAAATCGGCTAATATTATTATTGAATACAAGCCGGATTCAACACCATTCCACTACAAGATACTAAACTTCCCTGCGATTGTAGTACTTACTAAAATGGGCAGCATGGGGATTATTGCTGTCACGAATCATAAGTTTTCATCTAATGAGGTGACCCACAAAGAATACAGAGTAACCGGAGTGGGTCAACAGCGTGTTCGTTACGATATTTTTGAATATGTTCGATTATCGGAGACCAGTTACAGTTTGGGCACGGATACAAGTAATCCATATAAAGTTGGTGATCAGTTAAAAGTAAAATTAAGAACTGGATTATGGGGTTATGATATAGTTGATGAAATTAGCAAAAAGCACTAACAAGACCGTTAAACAAAGGACGAAGGACTGCAGCCTGTACTCCTTGTCGCAAAATTTAGCTTTCTACATTGTGCCGTTTACGGCAAGCATTATGAGCAAATTGTTCAAACAGGAATTTTGATATTTTTAGCAATAACTAAAGAGATCAAAATTTGGCTTCGTACATCAGAACTTAAATTAATAAAATCCGTTTATTCAAGCCGCTACCTTACTTTAAAAGCGCAGCGGCTTTTATCCCCTTTGTGAATTAATTTGATGTCATCAACATTAGCTTTGCCTCTTTACCGTCTGTTAATACCGCGACGTTACCTCTATCAGTTATAAACACATCTCTCAACCTGCCTGCGGCCTTAGGAAATATGTGAGACTGGGTAAATTCACCACTTACCAGATTAACGCTGTAGAGCTTTTTATCAACAAGAGTAGTGATAAGCACATGTTGTTGTAACGAGGGAAAAGCTGCATGTTTAGAGCCGTAATACGCCATGCCTGATGGCGCTATTGATGGCGTCCAATTAACACTTGGTTTTTGCATGCCTTTATATTCGGTAAATGGTGAAATACGCGCTTGCGAGTAATCTTTGCCATAGGTGATTACCGNCCAGCCGTAATTTGTCCCAGCGGTTAAGTAGTTTAGCTCGTCACCGCCTGCAGGGCCGTGTTCGTTGCTAACAATTTGCTGCGTATCGTAATCATAAACTAAGCCTTGAGGGTTACGATGACCAAGTGAGTAAACAGCATGTGCACTTAGGTTTTTGTGATTAATAAATGGGTTATCTGTTGGAATGGTACCATCTAGGTTTATACGTAATATTTTACCAAGTTGGCTGGTGATAACTTGTGCTTGCTCTCTAAAGTCAAACCCATCGCCCGTTGAAATTAATAACGTATTGTCGGGTAGGACAAGGGCGCGTCCTGCGTAATGTTGCGGTGTGTTTTTATCAGTCGCTACTTTATAAATAACGTTAGGCTTTGAAAAGTCAGCGCCATTAAACGTGGCTTTGGCAACAACAAGCCTATTTGCGCTTGCATTACCTTGGGCATAAGTAAAAATAATTTCTTTGGAGTCGTTATAATCTGGTGATAATACAATGTCGAGTAAACCACCTTGGCCTGCAACGTATAAACCTGTTAGGTTTAATTTTACTCTTGATTGCACGTTGTTTTTAACTATAACTACGTGGCCATCACGCTCTGTAATTAACCATGTGCCGTTTGGTAGTTCAACCATGCTCCACGGAGACTGTAATTGCGTAGCCAGTGTTTTTGTACTGTATTGCTCCTTTGGTAACGTAGCATCTGCATTAACAGAAAACGAAAAAAGCGAAAGCAAAGTAAAAAAAGAGATACATTGTTTACGGAGCAAGCCTTTGCTAGCATGACTTGCATAAGAGAAAAGCTTTATTTTAAATTGAGATAACAATGTTGTTTTTAACACGTATATTGCCTTCATTTTTAGTTTCTTGGTTACTTACATTTTCACTTGCTAGCTTGTTTCATAGCCAATACGTTGTCAATCAATTAGTTAATGTAGGTGTAGTGGTGGGCTTTAGTGATCGTGCTAGTTTAACGCTTGATGATTGGTTAGGCCTATTACCTACCTACGGCGCTATTATTGCCGTAGCACTTGCCATCGCTTTTTTCGTTACCGTAAAGCTTAATAAAAAGGTTCAAAAATACAGTACTCAGTTATTTGTTATTGCTGGCATTGTGGCATTTGCTATTGTGTTAATTGCCATTGAATCAATTATGAATATTCATATTATAGCGGGCTCAAGAGGCTGGGGTTTTTATGCTCAACTGCTTGCAGGCGCGGTAGGTGGTTTTGCGTTTTCGCAATTATTTAAAGCAGCTAAAAACCAAAAAGCGTGTTAGATGTGTGAATATAAGTACGACTTATACGTTATTTGGTGATTAATAAATAAAGGCCGTTGTTTATTGTAAACAGCGGCCTTTAAATATGGTTTTTAGAATTTAATCAAAAAATTAAACTAATTAGTTTGTAGCTACTTAGCCCAAATATTAAGATTAAAACGGGCAGGGTCACCAGGTTTAACACCAAAGAGTTAGTGTAGTTTCCCATAACCCCTTTTTGATTAACCAG
>NZ_AUTP01000124.1:0-9610 GCF_000498075.1 Pseudoalteromonas sp. TAB23 | reverse complement strand
CCTGCCACTGCTTTTAGTATTATTTACACCGCTTGCTACTATTACCGCATTACTTAATTTAATTAGCGGATTCTTTTTTGGCTTTTGTGCTGCTTTGTTTATTTATAAATTGATATACCAATCGGCATAAATATTTGAAAATTTAACGAATTAAATAACTCTATAATGTTGTTAAAATTTTTTTATTTAGAACAACTAGATATAAAAACTGTTGCCTAGTTATAGCGCAATTTCCTTATCGTTAAAGAAACCCCATATATAAGCCGGTTGGTAAGTACCAAGTTTTGAAGCTGGAAGCTTTAGCAATAAAAAAGCCTAGCGGGGGAAGCTAAGCTTTTTTATTCAATTAGTGTGAGCAAATGTTAGTAGGCTTTTGCGCAGTTTCTACCAGATGCTTTTGCTTTGTATAAACCTTTATCGGCGCGAGCAAATATTTCAGTTTCGCTGTCTTGGCTGTTAGCTAAAGTAAAACCAATACTGGTTGTTACTTTATACTTAGACATTAGGGGCGATTTTCTTACTAAGCACATTATCCGCTCAGCAATCACTTTATTCGTTGTAAACTCAGGGTCTTCAATAAGTAAAGCAAACTCATCACCACCAAATCTAAATACCGAATCAGTGCCGCGTATGCTGCTACACAGTACTTTTGAAAACTCTTTAAGTGTATCGTCACCAATTTTATGGCCAAAGTTGTCGTTAACTTGTTTAAAATTATCTAAATCAAGCAGCATTAAACTAAATGGACGCTGGTAACGACGGCAGTTTTCAAGCTTTTGCAGTAAAAAGTCATTAAACTGACTGCGGTTATTTAAGCCGGTTAATGCATCCTTTGTGGCAAGCTTTAATACACGGCTATACATCATCGCATTACGAAGTGGATAAACCAGCGCAGTATGCAAAGTATGTAGCTTTTTCTCAATGGCTTGACCAAGCGGGAATTTACTAAAATAAATTAGCTGCCCTAAGTGTTCTTTACCAATCGCCAAATCAAAAATATAAGGAGTACTATTTGTGTCACTCTGTGATGTTTGTGTAGTTCCCAGTGTTGACTGAAACTGTAAACCAGAGAAATTTAACAATTGTTTTGTAAATTTTGCGTATATAGCTAAAACATCCTCAATCACTAAGCTAGTTTGTAGCTCTGTAACGAGTTTATGTGTTTCTGTTATTTCATTTGTTGGCGAGTGTTCAGCCGAAAACGGCAAAAAATCACCGCGACCAGACACACGCTGCGTCAAAATATGGACGTTTTCCATTAAATTCTCCCCCGAGGGTGTTGCTTTGCAATTACTAAGCGATTTTTGTGCCATATTTTAAAACTTGCTGAAAAACAGAAGGTTGCTATATTTAAAGTAAGTCCCTTGGTTTAATTGACGCGTGAGGCCGAATTTGCAGAGTATTAATGTTCAAATTTTTGGCTTGCTAGTGGCAGCAGTTCTTTTTGTGTGGTTTTTTAAACGCATTGGCTTGCCGCCTATTTTGGCGTACCTAGCAACGGGGGTTTTAGCCGGTAGTCATGGTATTGGTTGGTTAGCGCAATCTCATGAAATAGAGTTTGTAGCAGAGCTTGGAATTGTGTTTTTGTTATTTAGTTTGGGGTTAGAATTTTCTATTTCGCGGCTAATGGCAATGCGAAGCCTAGTATTTGGGCTGGGCTCGTTACAAGTAGGTATAACCAGCTTACTCTTCATTATTATTTTATATTGTTTAGACTTTTCCCTACTCACCAGTTTTACCATTGGTACAATTATGGCGCTTTCTTCTACGGCTGTAGTGGTTAAGCTATTAAAAGAAACGGGTGAGCTTAATCAGCGCCGTGGGCAATTGGCCGTTGGTGTACTACTTTTTCAAGATATTGCTGTTGTTCCTCTATTAATAATATTCCCCTTATTTGCATCAAGTGACTCTCAAAGTATTGGTTGGGCTTTAGCGTTTGCCCTAAGTAAGGGCGCATTTGTATGTGTGCTCCTTTGGGCAATTGGTAAATGGATATTGCCCATTGTGTTTAAAGAAATAGCGCAAGTACGAACCGATGAGTTGTTTGTGCTTACCACTATATTAGTAGCCTTATTTGCGGGCTTTTTAACGTATATGTTTGGCTTGTCTATGGCATTGGGCGCTTTTTTAGCGGGAATGATGTTAGGTGAGAGCCATTACAGGCATCAGTTAGAGGCCGATATACGTCCATTTCGCGATATTTTAATGGGGCTGTTTTTTGTTACTGTGGGTATGCAGCTGGATATTTTATTTGTACTGGCGCATATAGTAATAATTATTGGTGCATTACTGGGTTTACTCGTATTAAAAATTACAGTGGTAGCTTTTAGTGCGCGGCTAATGCATGAGCGAAACCAAGACTCGCTCGCCTGTGGCATTATGCTGTGGCAAATGGGGGAGTTTGGTTTTGTACTTATTGCACTTGCTGGTCAGCATCAATTATTAAATTCAGAGCAAGCTTCATTTTTAATTGCCCTTGGTGTTTTATCAATGGCATTTACACCATTTTTGATTGATAAAACGCCATTTATTTTAAAGCGTTTAGGCATACTCGATCGCCCAAGTTTAGCGCTGGAAAGTGAGCCACAAAGTAGTACACTTTATAGTGACCATGTTGTTATTTGTGGTTTTTCGCGTGTTGGGCAAACTATAGCGCGTTTTTTAAAGCCCGAAGCAATAGACTACGTTGCCATTGAAAGTAACCCAATTTTAGTACAAGAAGGCAAAGCGGCAGGTGAGCCTGTTATATTTGGCTATGTTAAACAAAAAGATATTTTAAAGTGCGCAGGAGTAGAGCGAGCTCGCTTGGTTATTATTACTTTTACAGAGCTTGATCACGCACAAGTTGTTATTGATGCCATAAAACAAATAGCGCCCAACGTTAAAATACTTATTCGTACTCGTGACGATAGCCAGTTAGATTATTTAAAAGGGCTAGGCGTAACCGAAGTAGTGCCAGAGTCGTTAGAGGCGAGCTTAATGCTCGTGTCGCATGTGTTGTCTATGTCGGGCGTACCGATGACGCGTATTGTGCGAAGAGTAAGTAAAGAACGTCGTAATCGCTATCCGTTAATGCAAAGCTTTTACGCAGGGTATTTTAAAGATAGCGAAGATGCCTCAAGTGAACGATTAGAATACTTACATGTTGTAGCGCTACCTCAGCAAGCTTATGCCGTGGGTAAAACAATTGAAGATCTTAATTTAGAAAAGCGGCGAGTGCTCGTAAAAGCACTGCGCAGAGAAGGAGCCGAAATAGATACGCCATCAGCGCAAACAACATTATTGGCTAATGACGTTTTAGTATTACAAGGTAAACCAAGGCGTGTTGAGCGGGTAGAGCACTATCTGCTCGACGGAATCGAATAGTGACTTAGATTAATCTAGCTCTAAAAGATTAATCTAACTCTAAAAATTCACGCATCTTAGGCAACTGCGCCATACCGTCTTCATAGCCAATTTGCATTAAATGCTGGGTGTAGCGTTTTTCAAACAATAGATAACTGGTTAAACTCGATTGCGAATGCTTTTTAACACCTATGGTACGTAGCAATACTTTAATGGCCCATGGCATATCGTCGTAATACTGAGCTGCAATGGCATTAAAGTTTTGCGAAGGGTTAATGACAAAGGTATCTATTTGTTTAAGTTCTTGATGTTTGTCGCGAGCGGGTAATAGCCCTAATGTTCGGTTAACACGAGCTAAACGCTCCAAATCCGATTGCATAGTGTCGGTAAATACACTGTCGAGTAAATGCCCTGCAACAGCAGATAGACCCGGATAATGTGGCGAGTAACCCGGTGGGTGTAATTCTTTGGGTTGGTCGACCCCAATAATAAATATTTTTTCAGCGCCTAAATGAATCGACGGACTCAGCGGAGAAAGTTGATGTATAGAGCCATCCCCAAAGTAATGGTTATAAATATTTACACTGGGAAACACCATAGGGATGGCACTCGATGCCATTAAGTGCTCAACATTAATACGAGTTGCACGGCCTTCGCGTTTAGCACGCTGCCAAGATGTTTGCGTATTAGATTGAAAAAATGCAACAGAGTCGCCCGTTGTATAACTTGAGGCCGTAATAGACAGCGCATCTAAATAATTACGATGTAAATTGCGCTCAATGCGGTGTAAATCTAAAATTTCGTTTAATAAACCACGCAGAGGGCGGTTGTTTAGCAAGCTCGCTGGTGGATGGTTAATATGTTCTGACTGAAAGCTCGTTAAAATATTACGCGCAATATGACCAAATACGCTTAAAAAATCACTTTTATAGACCATAGAGGTTGAAAAGTTTTTCCAAACTGATTCAAGCTTTCGTACAGCCAAATGCGCACAGGAGGCGTAACATGCTAACGCAGCTGAGTTAATAGCCCCAGCAGAGGTGCCATTTATTACTCTAAATGGCAATGGAGCGGTACGAGGCATACTATGAGCTAGCGCTTTAAGGACACCCACTTGATAAGCAGCACGTGCGCCACCACCTGTGAGTAATAAGGCAATTTTAGGTTTTTGTGGATCAACTTGCTTGATTTTCATATTGGTGGTTAAACTGTTCTACGTCTTTACTTTATTTATTAACTGTAAGTCTTTAAGCTAGAAGAATCAAAGGATAACTGCCCTAATACTTATTACATTATTTAATCACCCAATTTAGTAGGTAACTTACTTTGCTATAATTGTCGTATTATAAAATGTCATAGTATTTGTGTAAGAATGAATTTAATCCACTTAGCGTACTCTAAGTGATATCGCATTTTAATTTTTATGGAGTTCGTATGTCAGATAAACCAGAAGCATCAGATGTTCAAAAACGTCCACCTAATAACAATATTCTTTTCGCCGTTATTATTTTAATAGTCGTAGCATGTGCGGCCGCCTTCGTATTGCTCACACCAAGTGACGAGCAAACAACACGCACTGAGGTAGAGCCCGCAGTTAAAGAGCAACCTATGATGGAGCTTAAACCTGAGAACGACCCAGTGGTAGACGCGCCATCTGTAATGCCAGAAAAACCAGCCGAGCTTGAAGTACCAGCACAAAGCCCGAGTGAGCCGGAGCCTGAAGTAGAGCCACTACCAACGCTTAACGAAAGTGATGCAGTTGTTGTTGCTAAAATGGACGAGTACCTAAGCGACTCAGTAATGAGCTTAATGGTGACCGACGATGTTATTCGTCGTGGTGTGGTATATGTAGATAACTTAGCAAAAGGAAAAATAGCTAAAAAACACATGCCTGTTGTACAGCCAGAAGAAAAATTTAGCGTGAATGAAGGTGATATCTTAACTATTAACCCTAACAGCTACGAGCGTTATACACCGTATGTGAAAATATTTACCAGTATGAGTGCAGCGCAAGCCGTTCGCATGTACGAAGAGTACAAGCCACTTATTAATAATGCATACAGTGAAATTGGTTACGGCGATGACGAGTTTAATCAAACGCTAACCGATGCAATCGATTTATTACTTGATACGCCAGAGCCTGAAGGTGACTTGCCGTTACTTCGTGATTCAGTAACGTACCAGTATGCGTTTTCGGAGTGGGAGCAATTACCAGATGCACAAAAACAGCTTTTACGTATGGGTCCAGAAAACATGAAAAAAGTAAAAGCAGCATTACGTAATATAAAAGCGCAGTTAGAGAACAATTAATACGCACTAAAATAGCTAAATACGCCGCGATTGTATATGAAGTATGCAATCGCACTTTCTTTTTAGATTATCCCTTGAATAACAGAGCAAAAGTAGAGATAATCCCTCCCGCGCCAACCAAGGCCCTCAATGGTAGTCTTATTGGTCCTCTCGCAACACTAGCAGGCGAACCTGGTCAGGCCCGGAAGGGAGCAGNCTGGTAAGACTGCCACCCAAATTCCTCATTTGGGTGTTATAGATAAATTTAATCAAACATTCTTCGTAAATATATTCTTTTTTAAATAAAGCTATTAAAGCTTGCTTATCCATATTCTGATCTTTAAATTAGCTATCTTAAGTATGATCATTTAAATGGAATTAAAGCTTAATTTATGTCTACAGTTTCTAAAGTCTTTTTACCTGACGAGGGTAAAAGCTATACCTCCAATGAAGTTCTATCTATAGATGAAGCTGCACTATTTAAGCTTAGGCGCTTCCTAAGAGAACCTGAAGGGCTTGATAGTATATTATGTGCTACATGTTTTCAGCCTTTAATACTTGCTGGAACTCCATCACAAAAACATCATTTCAAACACCCTATTGGTTCAGAAGATTGCCCTGTGAAAAGCACAACAAGCCTCACGGATAGTGAACTACAGGCCATTAGTTACAATGGAATAAAAGAAAGTAAAAAACATAAAGACTATAAAGCGGCTATATCAAATTTGCTTAAAAGCGAAGTTGAGTATGAAAATATTCAAGTAGAACAAACTTATCGAGAGCAATTTCAGACAGGGCTAGCTAAAGCATGGCGAAGACCAGATATTAGTTTTTACTCTAATACGCACAATATGGATATAGCTATTGAGTTAGTCTTAGACCAAGTGCCATTAGATGTTATCGTTGCAAGAGACCGATTTTTTAAAGAGCAAGGCGCTACTGTGCTTTGGTTATTTCTACAAGACAAAAACAACTTCACCCGAAAAGATATATTTTATAATTCTAACGAAAACCTATATGTATTTGACCTTGAGTCTAAGATAACTAGCCAAGAACAAAGCAAGCTGTTTTTTAAATGTTTTTATACACAATACGGAATCGATGATTTAGGATTTCAGGTACAAGTTGTCAGTTCAGAGCAATCAAAATTAGTGAGTTTGAATGACTTACACTTTAACGAGAACAACCTTACCTATTTCGATGTTCAGCAGTCAGAAATTGATGCAAAAGACGAAGCCGAACAGATATATAAACAGCGCCAGCAAGAGAACGATGATTACAGAAAAAGGTTAGATGAAAAAAGGCAAAACAGACTAAGTGGTAACTCTGCTTACGTATCTGTAGCTGATAAATATATACAGCCAAGAGTTATTCAAGAAGGTTTAATTGCTGAACTAAATGCAAAAAATAAAAAGCTGAAGTGCCACTGTGGGAATGAAGATATGACACAGTTCAGAAGCAAAGCATGTTTTATTTATTGTAAGTTATGCGGCTTAACAGTTATCTACGACTAAGATTAAAATTTTGAGAATTAATTTATGAAAATACCAGCGACCATCAAGCCTTACATTGAAGAAATTGCCCAATGTTTATGGAGTAAAAATGCATCTATTATGATTGGAGCTGGTTTTAGTATGAATGCTCAATCCCACTTTGATAATGTAAAAAAATTTCCGAATTGGCAGGAACTGGGTAATGTTTTTTTTCGTAAAGTAAGAGGGGAGGATATCCAGCATGCAAAATATAACTTCTTTGATCCACTAAAATTAGCATATGAGGTTGAGGCTAATTTTGGAAGAGCTGTTTTAGATAATTTACTGCGTGAAAATATACCAGATAGTGATTACAAGCCATCAAAACTACATTATTCACTTTTGAATTTACCTTGGACGGATGTTTTTACAACTAATTACGATACTTTGTTAGAGAGAGCGGCTGACTCTGTTAGTGAAAGAAATTATAAAATTATAGTTAACAAAGAAGACCTTATCCACTCTGTCTCTCCTAGAATAGTTAAACTTCATGGTTGTTTTGCCGCTTCAACTCCTTTAATCATAAACGAGGAAGATTACAGAACATACCCAACTAAATTTGCCCCTTTTGTGAATACAGTTCAGCAAGCGCTACTTGAAAATACACTGTGCCTGATTGGTTTCTCTGGTGATGATCCAAATTTTTTGAAATGGATTGGTTGGATAAGAGATAATTTAGGTGAGAAAAACTCTCCTAAAATATATTTAATAGGGGTTCTCGGTTTAACACCATCGCAAGAAAAAACACTTTCTCAATATAATATAACAAGTGTTGATTTATCATTATGTGAAGGGGTTGAGGGAAGTCATTATAATGCTATAAAGCTTTTTATAGATTACTGCACTAAACAGAAAAACTCAGAACGCGTACATTGGGATATTAACAAGGGTGCTTATTCTAAAGAAATCAATGAGAAAAAAATTGATTTTAGCAATTTACATAATGAATTAGTAACTACAGTTCAAACTTGGCAAAAAGATCGGCAATCATATCCAGGCTGGTTAGTTGCACCAAAGCAATACAGAGAGGTTCTTTGGAATAGAACTTCTCATTGGCACTCATTATTTACACTTAATAGTAACGAACTAAATTTTAAAACGGTTTTTTGCTTTCTTTATGAATTTTTATGGAGAAAAGAGAAGTCGTTAATTCCTATTTTTGATCATGAAGTTGATTTTTTAAAAAAATATCTGACCTCTTGGGAAAGTTATGCAGAAAGTGTTGAAGTAACTAGAGAGAAAGGGTAATCCCCCCATTTTTAATGGAGGCTATCTGTAGAATCTTCGTTGTTTAACTTTTCCAGTTTTTGTATGGGGGTTATGCCACCTATCCCCATGTTAGGCCGTTCATTATTATAAGCCCATAACCAATCGGTTGCTTTATCTTGTAACTCACTAATATCACTGTAAATATAATGACTTAGCCAGTCATACCTAACCGTACGATTAAACCGCTCTACATAAGCATTTTGTTGCGGGTTACCTGGTTGAATAAATCGTAATTCAATATTATTATTTAACGCCCACTCTGCTAATTTATGGCTAATATATTCAGGCCCATTGTCACACCTGATAGCTTTTGGCTTTCCACGCCATTCTATAATTTGATTCAGCGAGCGGATAACACGCTCAGCGGGGAGTGATAAGTCAGCATCTATTGTGAGTCCTTCTCGATTGAAATCATCAATCACATTGAACAAGCGACACCCTCTGCCATCAGATAATTGGTCGTGCATAAAATCCATTGACCAACATTCGTTAATGGCATCAGGTACAGCCAATGGCTCAGGCTTCTCCCTTGTTAGACGTTTTCTAGGCTTTATTCGCAGATTCAACTCAAGCTCACGGTAAATACGATAAACGCGCTTATGATTCCACGTGTAGCCTTTAACATTGCGTAAATATAAAAAACATAAACCAAATCCCCAATTACGCTGACATTGGCTTAAATCCAATAGCAACGCTGCAATCTTCTCATTTTCATCAGATAGTTTAGGCGTATAGCGATAGCATGTTTCACTTATCATAAAAGTGCGACAGGCTGAGGCAATACTCATTTTATTTGTGCTAACGACTTCATGTGCCAATACTTTGCGCTCAGAAGCCTTTACCACTTTTTTGTCATTGCCTCTTGAATGACCTCAGATTTTAGCCGCTCTTCAGCATACATTTTCTTTAAACGGCGATTTTCATCTTCAAGCTCTTTCATTCGTGTCATTAAAGACGCATCCATGCCGCCGTATTTAGCGCGCCATTTATAAAAGGTTGAGTTGCCCATGCCATGTTCACGGCATAGCTCAGGAATAGGCACGCCGCTTTCTGCTTGTTTTAAAATAGCGAGGATCTGACTGTCTGTAAAATGTGCTTTTTTCATAATTTTCTCCTGTGTTTACAATAAGAGAAAATTCTACGTTTGGCATCTATTATTTTTAGGGAGGATTACC
>NZ_AUTP01000123.1:0-7458 GCF_000498075.1 Pseudoalteromonas sp. TAB23 | reverse complement strand
CTTATACGTGTGTGGTAATGGCGGTATGCGCCCTCGCCATGCTGATTTATTTGCGACCGATTTAGACACGCCAACACTGATTAAATACATTGACCGCGTGATTATGTTTTACATTAAAACGGCTGACAAATTACAGCGTACGTCGGTATGGATGGAAAATCTTGAAGGCGGTTTAGACTACCTTAAAAGCGTAGTAATTGACGACAGCTTAGGCATTTGCGACGAGCTAGAAGCGCAAATGGAATTAATTACACAAACCTATGCGTGTGAGTGGAAAAAAGCAATTGAAAGCCCAGATGCTGCCAAACGATTCCGCCAGTTTGTTAATAGCCCCGAAACCGACGACAACATTTTATTTGTGCAAGAGCGTAACCAAATCCGCCCTGCTACAGAAGCCGAAAAACGTGAGCAACGTAATACACAAAACCGTATTCCAGTAATGGAAGTTGAAGAGGAGCAAGCTGATGTCTTGGCATAATATTGGAACAATCGACAACTTAGTGGCTAATAGCGGCGTATGCGCATTAGTTAATAATCAGCAAGTGGCTATTTTTTACATTCCACAAAATCCAACGGCTGTGTTTGCCATTAGCAACTACGACCCGATTGGCAAAGCCAATGTATTATCGCGTGGCATTATTGGCTCAATCGACAATAAATTAGTTGTCGCATCGCCTTTATATAAGCAACACTTTTGCCTAGAAACAGGCGAATGTTTAGAAGCAGAAGCAATACACTTACCGGTTTTTAATGCAAAAATTGAAGACGGCAGTGTATTTATAAGCTCTGAACCAAAAGTTACAACAGCTGTGGCTTAGGGGGAATATTATGAGTGTACTGTCTTATTTTTCGGGTATTGAAAACGTGTGGCTAAATAAGCTTGTTACTAAGCTAACAAGCTCAAATGATCGCAGTGCTAAAAGCGGCAACGTTTATATAATTGGTGCGGGCCCAGGAGACGCAGAGCTAATTACGGTAAAAGCGCAGCGTTTAATTAATACCGCCGATGTTGTTTTATACGATTGGTTAGTAAGCGATGATTTATTAAAAACGCTCCCTAAAAAAGCGCAGCGTGTATTTGTAGGTAAACGTGCGGGTAAGCACTCAATGACCCAAGCTAACATTTGCGAACTACTGGTTAAATACGCGCAACAAGGCTTAAACGTAGTGCGTTTAAAAGGCGGTGATCCGAGTATATTTGCACGTATTAACGAAGAAGCCGATGCACTTACCAAGCATAATATTAATTTTGCTATTATTCCGGGTGTTACAACNGGCTTGTGCTACTTCTGCTTATACGGGTATTCCGCTCACTGCACGCGATGTAGCGCGTAGTGTTACATTTTTAACGGCGCAGTTTGCCGATCCTAACAAGCAACCTCATTGGCAAAATTACGCGTTTATGCCTGCAAACAACAACCCCACTTTAGTGGTTTATATGGGACTTTCGCGCTTACAAACACTAAGCAACGGTTTGCAATCAGTGGGTTGGCCAAGTAATACACCCATTGCACTAATAGAGAATGCCACTACCACTAAGCAAAAAGTAATTACCAGTACGCTTGAACAGATAGTAGACGATCATGCTAAACACAACCTTCAAGGCCCTACCCTAATTATGATTGGCGAAGTAATAAATCATAAAATGGCAATTAGCCCTGAGTTATTAAACAGTGTAAATGTTAACGCATGATACAAAATGAATAATGCACTTTTCGCGCTTACTACCTCCCCAGGAGTAGGCGCTTTTTTGTTTTTAATTTGGGTTCAAGTTGTGTGCAATAACATGTTTAAATGCACCAAATAAGTTAAAAGTAATGGTAATTTAAATTATAGAAACACAGTGACAAACAAAAACAACACTTTAAGCAATTGTATTAGCTTGATTTTAAATTCAATGATGAAACTTATTAATGATTGGAACAGTGGTTGCACTTTAAAAACAAAAAAGTGTGGAATAATACCTATGGCGACAAGCAATCCTCTCACAAAACAGTTTTTATTAGCGGCTAAATATCAAGAAATACACGCGCTAAAGCAATTACAAAATAGTTGTGCCTCGCTTACTAAATTAGGCGATTTTGTACATCAGTTACAAAAAGAACGCGCAATGAGTAATATATTTTTGGCCTCAAATCGAGAGCGATTTAAAACCCAATTACAAGAACAAATCCCTTTAAGCGACAGCGCACAAACTGCATTTTATGATTCTCTTAAACAAACATTTATAAACGACAACGCCGATACTGGCCATACTCGGTTATTTAATTTAATTACCTACAGCTTACAAGCACTCGATGCATTACCGGTATTGCGCAAGCAAATAGCACAACAAAACATTAGTGCGGTACATGCTACGCAGTCATTCACTCAGTTAATTGCTAGTTTACTCAATATTATTTTAGAGGCAGCAGATGGCGCAAGCGATCCCAAAATAACGCGCTTATTAGTTGCCTTTTTTAACTTTATGCAAGGTAAAGAATACGCAGGACAAGAGCGTGCCTGTGGTGCACAAGCATTTGCAGCGAGTAAATTTACCACAGAGCAAAAACAACAACTCGCGCATTTTGTACAAGAGCAAAACCACAGCTTTGACTTTTTTAATGAGTACGCCGATGCGCACCTTTTAAAATGTTTTGGCACACTAACAACGCATCAGGTTAATAATCAGGTAGAGCAACTGAGAAGTTTACTGCAAAAGCTCGATGACGAGAACGCTCAACCGCTCTCACAACTGAGCGAAGTATGGTACGAAGTAACCACTACGCGCATAGATATAATGCACAAAATTGAACAAAATATAGCAGATCAGTTAATTGATACCGCAGCAATGCAAATAGCCTGTGCTCAACGTAGCTTAAATACAAATAAGCAGGTACTTAACAATATGGTAGAGCAACAAATAGCCCCTGCTTTTGGCCAATTAGCCATTAAGCAACCAGAGCCAGAAGTAAGCCAAAACATAGCGGCCGATAAGCTCAATAGTAATAAAAGTATGTACGATTTAATTATCGAGCAAAGCCAGCATATTAAACAAATAAACCAAGCGTTACTTGACGCTAAAAAAGTAATTAGTGAGCAAAAGGTAATTCACCAAGCCAAATATATACTTATTGAACAGTTAAAACTCACTGAAGAGCAAGCCCATAAACAGCTACAAAAACAAGCAATGGATACACATAAAACCTTATTTAGCGTAGCGCAAACAATTGTACAAATGAGCGATTAAATATGCTGTTTTTACTAGGGCATGTTGCTCTTTAGTAAGAACACTACTCTACATAATACTTATTTATTCAGTTATAAATTTCACGATCAGACTTAGTTTGACCTTATTTAAAATAGATTCATAAGCTACTGACTATAATAAGGTAAGGCTTTAATTTGGCGTTAATTTATAAAGTGAATAATTCAACACATTCAAAATAATCAACTACAATAAGTTAATCATTTGTTGCATCTCATTTTAATGAGGCATATTTATTTAATACTGTTGTAGGAGTTTGAATGCCCAATGTAGAGAGTTATTTAGAAGGTGTATCATTAATAGATGAGCAGCAATTAACGACTTCTCTTGATAATGACATTCAAACAAGCTTAGAAAGCTTTGCTGAGCTAATTTTAAACATTTTTGATGCAAGCTCAATCTCTATTGCTGCTAACCTGCCTCAACGTGCTGTCGAGCTATATAAATCAGGTCCAAAAATAACAGTAGCTAAAGAGCAACTATCTGATGACGTTTTTAATGAATCGATTATCGAGCATGATCCTAAAATATTTAGAGTGGTATCACCTATTATTTTGCCCTCAAACCTTAAGGTTGGATGGTTGGTATTCGAGCGAGCAAGTGATTCACTACTTACCGAAAAAGAAAAATTAATCTTAAATAGTTTACAAAAAAACTTTGTTAATCAGTTAGTCCAACGTAAAAATTTATTAGATAAAATAAACAGTTCTAAGTTTCACTCAACAATTAGCGAGCTAAAAGAAGGCGAAACTGAAAAAGATCGCCTAATCAAAAAATTACAAAAAATGAGCGATGAACTTGATGAATTTACCAGTATTGCTTCACACGATCTCAAGTCACCATTAAATGCTATAAAACGTTTATTAGAGTGGATTTATGATGACTGTAAAGATTTACTCCCTCAAGAGCACCTAGAAAACTTTCAGCTTGTGCTCAGCCGGACTAATAGAATGCAAGTACTGCTAGAAGATTTACTAAGCTACTCGAGAATAAATAGCTGTGATTCAACGCGTGAAAACATATCTTTAGAAAGTATTTACCAAAATGTAGAACAAATTTTGGAAGTTCCACAAACTGTCACTGTTGATATACACGCCAATAACGAAGTACTCGATATACCGCTGATCCCTTTTAAAACTGTTTTTCAAAATCTTATTAGTAATGCAATAAAACATAACAATAAAGAGCACCCGGTTATCGATATTTCACTTATCCCCTCTAATCAATATTACATTATTGAGATAACAGATAATGGCCCTGGAATTGACCCTAAATATTTTTCACTCATATTTAAGTTATTTCAGACATTACAATCTCGAGATGATGTTGAAGGGAGCGGCATTGGACTCTGTATTGCCAATAAGCTCATTATTAATTATGGGGGCAAAATTGAAGTAGCCTCCGATGGGAAACTTGGCAGTACATTTACTATTTATTGGCCCAAAGTTTAACTATGAAATTATCAATTATAAACGAGCATCATGTAGATGCTGCTCTTAGAAGGAACTTATGAATATTTTAATTGTTGATGATGACTTAGTTGATCGCAAATTAATTAAAAAAATGCTTATTTCTGATGGATCTCATCATCATGACATTACCGAGGTAACGTGCGTATCCGAGGGTTTGAAAGCCATTGAAGACACGCACTTTGATATAATACTACTCGATTATAATATGCCTAAAGAAGATGGCATTGAAATGCTAATTGAAATGCGTGCAAAGCCTAAACTCGGTAACACCGCAATTATCATGATTAGCTCCTCAGAGAACTCAGCTCTGGCTATTGAGTGTATAGAAGCAGGCGCTCAAGACTTTTTACCAAAAGGTGATATAACGAGGGATAGTTTAAATAAAGCGCTTATATATGCAAAAAAACGCTTCGAGGCAGAACAACGTATGCACAACAGTTATCTTGCTGTAAAGCATATGGCAGAACGGGATCAGCTTACTGGTTTGTCTAATCGATATCATTTTGAAGAAATACTAAAAGTAATGATAGCTAACAATAAACGTGCTAAAAACTGCGTGGCGTTACTTGCTTTAGATTTAGATAACTTCAAAAATATTAATGATACGCTTGGGCATAGTGTCGGCGACGAAATTTTAATACAAACAGTAGAAAGAATTCATAGTTGCCTGAGGCAAAATGAGGGATTTGCACGGTTAGGAGGCGATGAATTTGCAGTTATAATAGGTGGGATTTGCAACATTAATCAAATAGGTATGATAGCAAATAGAATATTAGCTGAAGTTTCTAAACCCTTTTTGCATGAAGGCAGAACTTTAAATTGCAGTGTTAGTATAGGAAGTGCCTTATACCCAAATGATGCTACTGAATCTCATGAACTGCTAAAATGTGCTGACATTGCAATGTATCGCTCAAAGCAAAGTGGTAAAAGTAGAATAAGCTTTTACAAAGAGCAATATCAATATGAGTTTAGTCGTCGGGTAGATATTCAAAATAGTATAAAAGAGCACATAGAGGAAAAAAACTTTAGGCTATTTTATCAACCTGTTTACTGTTCAAAAACACAAATAATGACAGGTGTCGAAGCCCTGATTCGTTGGCCAGATACAACCGTTAATTATACCCCCGATGAGTTTATTCCTATTGCTGAAGAGTGCCGATTAATAGCCCCCTTGGAAAATGGATAATTGCGAGCGCTTTAAAGCAGTTATCTTTGTGGCAGAAAGACTATCAAACGCCGTTAACTCTATCTATTAATATTTCACCGATACAGTTGCAAAGAGAAGTTTTACAAACGTATCTATTAGAGACAGTCGAAAAATACAATTTAAAAACCAGTAGTATTATTCTGGAAATAACAGAAACAGCTTTTATGGAAAACAGTAAAGAAGTGATTGAGATATTAACCTCTTTGTCTAACAAAGGGTTTAGAATTGCTTTGGACGATTTTGGTATGGGTTACTCATCCATATCTCACCTTATTTCCTACCCTATTGATATAGTAAAATTAGACAAAAGCATGCAATCGTTAAGTGGAGAGGTAATCCCCCCATTTTTAATGGAGGCTATCTGTAGAATCTTCGTTGTTTAACTTTTCCAGTTTTTGTATGGGGGTTATGCCACCTATCCCCATGTTAGGCCGTTCATTATTATAAGCCCATAACCAATCGGTTGCTTTATCTTGTAACTCACTAATATCACTGTAAATATAATGACTTAGCCAGTCATACCTAACCGTACGATTAAACCGCTCTACATAAGCATTTTGTTGCGGGTTACCTGGTTGAATAAATCGTAATTCAATATTATTATTTAACGCCCACTCTGCTAATTTATGGCTAATATATTCAGGCCCATTGTCACACCTGATAGCTTTTGGCTTTCCACGCCATTCTATAATTTGATTCAGCGAGCGGATAACACGCTCAGCGGGGAGTGATAAGTCAGCATCTATTGTGAGTCCTTCTCGATTGAAATCATCAATCACATTGAACAAGCGACACCCTCTGCCATCAGATAATTGGTCGTGCATAAAATCCATTGACCAACATTCGTTAATGGCATCAGGTACAGCCAATGGCTCAGGCTTCTCCCTTGTTAGACGTTTTCTAGGCTTTATTCGCAGATTCAACTCAAGCTCACGGTAAATACGATAAACGCGCTTATGATTCCACGTGTAGCCTTTAACATTGCGTAAATATAAAAAACATAAACCAAATCCCCAATTACGCTGACATTGGCTTAAATCCAATAGCAACGCTGCAATCTTCTCATTTTCATCAGATAGTTTAGGCGTATAGCGATAGCATGTTTCACTTATCATAAAAGTGCGACAGGCTGAGGCAATACTCATTTTATTTGTGCTAACGACTTCATGTGCCAATACTTTGCGCTCAGAAGCCTTTACCACTTTTTTGTCATTGCCTCTTGAATGACCTCAGATTTTAGCCGCTCTTCAGCATACATTTTCTTTAAACGGCGATTTTCATCTTCAAGCTCTTTCATTCGTGTCATTAAAGACGCATCCATGCCGCCGTATTTAGCGCGCCATTTATAAAAGGTTGAGTTGCCCATGCCATGTTCACGGCATAGCTCAGGAATAGGCACGCCGCTTTCTGCTTGTTTTAAAATAGCGAGGATCTGACTGTCTGTAAAATGTGCTTTTTTCATAATTTTCTCCTGTGTTTACAATAAGAGAAAATTCTACGTTTGGCATCTATTATTTTTAGGGAGGATTACC
>NZ_AUTP01000122.1:0-3727 GCF_000498075.1 Pseudoalteromonas sp. TAB23 | reverse complement strand
TGACGTGGTTTAATGGATTCGACTACCCCAGTTAAGAGATAATCAACTTAACTGGAGATCGATAATGACAAAACGTAAAAAGTATTCCAAAGAATTTAAACTTGATGCCATCGCATTAGTTGTTGAGCAAAACTACTCTCAAGCAGAAGCCTCTAGAAATTTAGGGGTAAATCCCAACATGCTTGGTCGGTGGATAAAAGAAGCTGAAAATGATGATGGGCAGGCTTTTAGAGGGAATGGTAATTTGACCCCTGAGCAAGAAGAGATCAGAGAGCTAAAAGCGCAAGTGAAACGCCTAGAAATGGAGCGTGAAATATTAAAAAAAGCGACGGTCTTCTTTGCCAAAGAAACGAAGTGAAATACTCGTTCATAACCCAATACAAGAAGACCTGGCCTGTGGCGGTAATGTGCCGAATACTGGGTGTAAAAAGTAACAATTACTATAGTTATCAAAAGCGATATTCAACTAAATCAGAGGATCCAACACATCAAGAAATGATTGATTGGGTCAAGGACATAGCGCACTTCAGTGATAATACTTACGGTGAAAGGCGTATTCAGAAAGTCTTAAATGCACTCGGTTTTCCGGTGAGCCGTCACAAAACAGCACAGTTAATGAAAGAGGCAAATGTCTGGGTGCGTTATAAAAAGAAATACAAAGTAACAACGAATAGTGACCATAACAAGCCTATTTATCCCAATGTACTTGAGCAAAACTTCAACGTTGAAGCCGCTGATCAAGCTTGGGTACAAGATATCACTTATGTTTGGACTGCAGAAGGTTGGTTATATCTGGCGGTAGTGATTGATTTATATTCGCGTAAAGTCGTTGGTTGGAGCATGGGCTCACGAATGAAAGCGCAGCTTGTCTGTGACGCACTGACTATGGCGATGTGGCAACGCCAACCCAAAGCAGGGTTGATTATCCATTCAGATCAAGGGGTTCAATATGCAAGCCATCAATATCGTAGATTGCTCAAGTCAAACGACTTCATTGGTAGCATGAGTAAGAAAGGTTGTTGCTGGGATAATGCTGTTGCAGAAAGCTTCTTCGGTAGTTTGAAGCAAGAGCGCGTGCATTGGAAAAATTACCCAACGCGTTATGAAGCTCAACAGGATGTAATGAATTACATCTGCATGTGGTACAACAGTCGTCGCTTACATTCGTACTTAAATTATCAAAGCCCAAATGACTTTGAAGAACGAACCGAAACATTAGATATGGTTTCTTAACTAGGGTGACTGAATTTAGTTGACCACGTCAATCAAAGATGTAATAGTCTTAGGGTTAATTTTTATCCCCCCAAAATTAGTATCCTCTTTTAGAGATATATAGGATATCGGGTTAGGAAAACTATATCTATCATAATGACTATAATCTTCAGAAACTAATTCATAGCTTAAATCTACAAAGACAGGTAGCCTTTCAAGCAACTCTGTATGGTTATAGGAATTTAATAACCTTCTAAATAACTGACTAATGTTTGAGAACTTTTTATTCTTAGCTTTTTGTTTATAAATTAAAATGAGAAGCTCTAAAATTCTATCTTTTGTTTCAGTACGACATTTGCAGCACAATCTAGATAGTGCTTCTGGTAAGAATAAACCATACTCATACAAACACCCTTTCCCAGTTGTATAACGGTTTAATAGAGTTAGATATTTATTTGCTAGTTTATCTACAAAATCTAAATCATAGTCTGACAAGCATTCTCTGGTAAAAAGTAACTCTATAGATTTTTCATCATGAGTCCTTATCATTGTTACCATAGACCAGTATGGTGCAGCAAAAGAGAGTCGCTTTATTGCACTCTGAGCTCCACTTTTAGCGATTGCTACATGTGGCAACCGGAAAGGCATTCCCGCATCTTCGCAGAATCTCAAAAACCTAAATGCATTTAAATATTCCTTATTATCAAGCATGTAATGCTGCACAGTCTGCTTACTACCAATATCGAAGCCACTTTTAGTTACAGATTTTAATATGGCTGGTTCGTGGTTAATATTTAGATCGAGTAAAGACTTTTCCAATCTCGGATTACATTCAAATTGCTTTAAATCATCTAACCTCTCGCTATACTCTTTATTTTCAACGTTATAAATTCTATTTCTAAATTCAATTGAAATACATACTTCATCAAGTAATGTTAGAATGTATGACTCTAGGGAAAGGTTTGTATAGCTAGATATTATTGGCGAGTTATTTATTTTTTTTCTTACTTTAATTAACGCCTTGTCTAAATTCTCTTTTGCTGTATTACACTCTCCTATTTCTGCGAGAATACTCGCTTTTCGATACATCCAATATGGTGAGCTCGCTTCAGCATTCCACTTTGATAAAACGTCAAATAATTTTGACGACTCATTTTCAAACAGTAAAAATAAAGCCTTCTGATTAGTCAAGTTTTCACTCTCATCTAATGTCTTCGCAATCGACTTTGCAATTTCATAAAATTTTAACCATAACTCACTTTTTCCCTCTTCTCTAAAATATCTCAATAAAGCTATATTTATGAAAAATGCTTTGGTAATCCTCCCTAAAAATAATAGATGCCAAACGTAGAATTTTCTCTTATTGTAAACACAGGAGAAAATTATGAAAAAAGCACATTTTACAGACAGTCAGATCCTCGCTATTTTAAAACAAGCAGAAAGCGGCGTGCCTATTCCTGAGCTATGCCGTGAACATGGCATGGGCAACTCAACCTTTTATAAATGGCGCGCTAAATACGGCGGCATGGATGCGTCTTTAATGACACGAATGAAAGAGCTTGAAGATGAAAATCGCCGTTTAAAGAAAATGTATGCTGAAGAGCGGCTAAAATCTGAGGTCATTCAAGAGGCAATGACAAAAAAGTGGTAAAGGCTTCTGAGCGCAAAGTATTGGCACATGAAGTCGTTAGCACAAATAAAATGAGTATTGCCTCAGCCTGTCGCACTTTTATGATAAGTGAAACATGCTATCGCTATACGCCTAAACTATCTGATGAAAATGAGAAGATTGCAGCGTTGCTATTGGATTTAAGCCAATGTCAGCGTAATTGGGGATTTGGTTTATGTTTTTTATATTTACGCAATGTTAAAGGCTACACGTGGAATCATAAGCGCGTTTATCGTATTTACCGTGAGCTTGAGTTGAATCTGCGAATAAAGCCTAGAAAACGTCTAACAAGGGAGAAGCCTGAGCCATTGGCTGTACCTGATGCCATTAACGAATGTTGGTCAATGGATTTTATGCACGACCAATTATCTGATGGCAGAGGGTGTCGCTTGTTCAATGTGATTGATGATTTCAATCGAGAAGGACTCACAATAGATGCTGACTTATCACTCCCCGCTGAGCGTGTTATCCGCTCGCTGAATCAAATTATAGAATGGCGTGGAAAGCCAAAAGCTATCAGGTGTGACAATGGGCCTGAATATATTAGCCATAAATTAGCAGAGTGGGCGTTAAATAATAATATTGAATTACGATTTATTCAACCAGGTAACCCGCAACAAAATGCTTATGTAGAGCGGTTTAATCGTACGGTTAGGTATGACTGGCTAAGTCATTATATTTACAGTGATATTAGTGAGTTACAAGATAAAGCAACCGATTGGTTATGGGCTTATAATAATGAACGGCCTAACATGGGGATAGGTGGCATAACCCCCATACAAAAACTGGAAAAGTTAAACAACGAAGATTCTACAGATAGCCTCCATTAAAAATGGGGGGATTACC